>JANXXZ010000556.1 GCA_025350385.1 Bacteroidales bacterium | reverse complement strand
AAAAAAAAATGATCTACACCTGCATTGATAGCCGGATCCCGGTAATAAACTGACGGATAAAACGTAAGCATGATAAATTTGGCGAACTTATCTTCTTTCCGAATCTCATATAAAACTTCAAGGCTGCTTAACCCGGGCATTTTTATATCAACAATTGCAAGATCGGGTTTCATTTTTCAGAATGCTTCAAGGGTTTCGGTTCCATTCTTAAACGATCCTACAATTTCTATATCCTCATATATACTTAACATCTCCTGCAGTCTTTCAAGAATCAGATCGGAATCGTAAGCTAATAATACCTCATGATAAAACAGCTAAATTATCGGGGAATTATCACCGGTAAATATGATATCCTGACAATTACGGCAAATATATATCCTTTTCAAATGATCTCTGCAAGTCAATATATAAAAGAGTGTAAGGAAATGACCTAATTGTTTGTAGGATAAATCTGACATCGATTTGCACCAGAAGGCAGGAGCATTGATTTACAGATTAATTGATTTCCATTACAAAAACAGAGTAAACAAATCAGAATCTGCTTATTAAAACAAAAGCAATAAATGAACAAGGTTGGATCAGCTGCGTTACATTTTTAGCAGCCTTTGCACTTTATGTATGCCGGCTCATAATTGTGTTGTCAACAAAATATCAGCGACAAGCAAGATTTTTATAATCCATCCGGGCTTAGATATTCTAATCTATTATTCATAATCTGTTAGCCAGGCTCTTCGTTTTCACAATCTCGTCTGAAATAAACAATAGGATTAAGATCATCATTCAAATTTATTGAGCGACAATGAATTAATCTTGAATACCAGTTAACAAGTGATGATTTACGATGTGTTATAAACTCGCAATATTCAATATTTGCTGACGAAAGGAATAATACCTACTAAAACGTTTAATATTTATAAATCAACTGATTGTCTCTTTGTTTCTTTTGTCATTTTCGCTGTTTTCCACCAATTCTTTCACCACCTGCGCTAATTTATCGAAATCATCAGCTTTGGAAAAAAAATGATCTACACCTGCATTGATAGCCGAATCACGGTAATAAACTGACGGATAAAACGTAAGCAAGATAAATTTGGCGAACTTATCTTCTTTCCGAATCTCATTTAAAACTTCAAGGCCGCTTAACCCGGGCATTTTTATGTCAACAATTGCAAGATCGGGTTTCATTTTTCTGAATGCTTCAAGGGTTTCGGTTCCATTCTTAAACGATCCTACAATTTCTATCTCATCATAAATACTTAACATCTCCTGAAGTCTTTCAAGAATCAAATCGGAATCGTCAGCTAATAATACCTTCATGTTAAAACAGCTAAATTATCGGGGTATTATTACCAGTAAATCTGATATTCTGACAATTACAGCAAATATATATCCTTTTCAAATGATGCTCTCCAAGTCAATATATATAAGAGTGTAAGTAAATGACCTAATTATTTGTAGGATAAATCTAACAAATAATGATTTCAGTCAGTTAGGGCATTGTATCATTGTCTGTTAAGCCACCAATTAGATTTTTAGGATATTTATAAGGCTGTAGTTTAGTTAAGTGTGTTAAAAACACTTCGAAATTTATCATTTGTTAATCGGTGTTAGTTATTAATCATTTGTCTGTTAATGAATTACGAATTAAGATTATTCGTAATTGTTCATTTTATAAGAACTCATGAGATCGCTTCGCTTAGTTAACAAATATCGAATGATGAAGCAGTAGATTTCTGTAGATTGGCAATCAGAAGCCTTGTTGCAGGCTACCTTTGGCATTACAACGCAATTCTATACTTGAGCCTCATACTTTCATTCTGGCATCCTGGGAATAGGGCGGAGTTTTTGTATACTGATTCCCTGAATAGTTTAACCAACTGGTACAATAATCATAAGAAAACCAAATGAGAGATGTACTCTTTCCAAATTCATGGCATTATTGATTAGGTATTAATGACGATGTGATTTTTTTCCGCCAAAAGGCAGGATGGCACTGACAAAAGCAGCAGAGTTGTTGTCAATCAGCCCCATATCCAGTGTTCCTACACTACCGTCACCATTAACGTCTTCAGGAATGTAACCTACTCCAAAGGCTGCTGACTGGTTGTCAACAAGTCCCATGTCGAGTGTGCCAACTCCATCATCCTGGTTAACATCGCCACAAAATAATGCATATACTCCTGCTCCCATATCTTTCATATTTTCGCCATATGCTTTACTTGCAGCATCACTGAAATCATAAGTAATGTCGGATCCGGAAAAGGAAACAGGATTGGCAGTAGAAGTCACTATACTGTTGCGGTGCCTTACATAGAGGTAATAAGACCCATTATAAATCGCAGGAATTGATGTAGTAAGGTTCCCGGTTGTGGTCAGGTTCATGTTGCTCAGTGTGTATTCCAGAGCCCCTGTTGTGGAGTTGCGTAATTCAATATCTAACTGGTCGGCGATACCATTGCCAAAATTGCTACCAGATCCATTTGAAGCCTCCTTCATTGTCTGATTCCCAAAATATAGCCCTTGCAGGAATAAGCGAATATTCAGGTTTTTATCACATACAGACGCTGCATTAATTGTCGCAGTCACTGAAGCCGCACATCCATTGGCATCAGTTACATTATAGGTGTAAGAGCCTGCTGCCAGGCCTGTGAGCCCGGGATTTAAAGGATCGTAAGTATAAGGTGATGTTCCCCCTGATACTTCCAATACCACGCTTCCTGTCTGTCCATAGCACAATGGCTGGGTCGGGGTTGCCGTGAACAGGATAGCCGAAGGCGCTGCATTGATTATTGCAGTCACTGAAGCCGCACACCCATGGGCATCCGTTACATGATAGGTGTATGGACCTGCTGCCAGGCCGGTGAGCCCGGGATTTAAAGGATTGTAAGTATAAGGTGATGTTCCGCCTGATACTTCCAATACCACGCTTCCTGTCTGTCCATAGCACAATGGCTGGGTCGGGGTGGCTGTGAACAGGATAGCCGAAGGTGCAGCATTGATTGTTGCAGTCACTGAAGCCGCACACCCATGGGCATCCGTTACATTATAGGTGTATAGACCGGCTGCCAGGCCTGTGAGCCCGGGATTTAAAGGATTGTAAGTATAAGGTGATGTTCCGCCTGATACTCCCAAT
>JANXXZ010000522.1 GCA_025350385.1 Bacteroidales bacterium | reverse complement strand
TAGATACCGCAGTTAGAAGACAACAGTATGTCGCGATATTGTAGACTGCTATCTAATCGCCTCTCCTGATCCCTGGCCTTTTTTGGCAAGATCCTATTTCCCAGTAAAATGACAGAATTGATCTGATCTGGTACATGGAATACTATTTACTCTTAATATCAGGGTGTTATGGCAGAAACAAAGTCAGCTGAATTATTATCAATCAGACCCATATCCAGGGTTCCGACCCCTCCATCTCCATTCACATCTTCCGGCAGGTATCCCGAAGCAAATATTGCGGATTTATTATCTACCATACCCATATCCAATGTACCAACGCCTCCGTCCTGGTCTACATCACCGCAATAAATTACCCAGTGTCCGTCGGTCATTTGCTTCATATTGCTACCATATGCCTGTGTAGGAAGATTGAATGAATATGAGATGGAACCTCCGACAAATGAAACGGGTGAAGCAGTAGTTGTTTCTATGCTGTTCCGGTGCCTTATTGTGACATAATAGGATCCGCTGATAATACCAGGGATTGTTCCGGAACAGTATCCTGAAGTACTCAGGTTAATATTTTTCAATGTGTATGCTATGGATGTGTAGGAGCCTGAATTATGTAATTCGATACGTATCTGATCAGCAGTTGTTCCCGGGAACTGGTCCCCAACCTCATTCTGGGCTTTTCTCATTATTCCTCCGCCATTGTAGAGTCCTTCAAGCAATACAGATGAAATGTTCAACGTTTTATTGGTCAATGTCTGGTATCCGGTAAAACTTCCGAAAGATGTCAAGCCAACGGCAGATAACTGGTGTGATGTGGTATTGGCTACATTGAAATAATCGACTGAACTGGGGGAAATGCGGACACAATAGATTGAGCTTTCAGTACCGACGACATCAGCGGGCACATATTGAAAAGTAGGATTACAGCTGAAGCCTGTTATTCCGCTCTGGGTTATACCCCAGTACCGTTGAATGTAACTGCCACCCGGACTCCCGGGATACATGGCATTCACAAGGCTAACCCCGGCATAGTTTCCGGCTCCAAAGGATCCTGCCGTAAAACTTAATGTAACGGGTGAATATTCTGGGGTAACGGTGTTGTCACCAACCGGATAAACAAAACTGCCAATGCCGCTGAATGTTTTTCTTAGCTCCCCGGTTCCTATAGGTACCAACATCGCTGTTGCCGATGGGGATCCGGCTATCATAGCAGTTGAACCAAGCAGCAGGTTATTACTTCCCAGGATAAAGAGCCCGTTGGTCAACGTGAGTATGCCATTCACCTGGTTCTCACCTCCGTTTGCAATTCCTGCGGGATTATTGATCGTCAGGTTCTGAATAATACTCTTACCGTTTATAGCCTGTGCGGAAGTTCCGGAAAACTCAACAGTACCCGATCCAATTGAAGCGGATGCAACATTTTCATTTGTCAGGTTTTTCTTAAGGATAAGGGTACCGGCATTATCAATAATACCACCGTTACGAACTATCATATTATCCATTGCCACAATGGAACTACCTGTCAACCCTTTCAATGAAGTTCCGCCTGAGATGATAATATCGGCTCTGGAGATCGTAATAAACCCAAGCAGCAGGTATATCATGGCTACCAGAGTCTTTAACCGGATGACCCTGTTTTTCCATGAAATTGTATCAAATGTTTTCATAAGCTCCTGTGTTAATCTTTTATACAAATATAAGTAATTATATATAACTAAATTTACTTAAACAAGTTCATTTAGAGTGAACTTAATAAAAATGTATACCGAGCCTGTATATCCTTTATTTTTCCCTTATACCTGCCCATCACTGGAGGGGTCAATGCCTGGCAGGCACTTAAAATTGCCTTTAATATGTTGCCTTACTTCTTAAGTAGAACGATCAGGAAATCAATATCTTCAGCTCTTCTCCATAATCAAACTGCAAATCCTCATGCAAGGCAGTAATTGCTTTTTGAATTTTCTGAATCTGCCGCTGGTAGAGGTTGAAAAGCGAAGTGCTTGAATTAAGCCTGATTCCAGAATCCCTGAGTTTTGTACAGAAATAGACCAGCAATTCGACTTCTGTCTGTTTGTTACCTGAATACCGGATAAACTTATTGGTAATCCGCAGTACCTTGCGAATTCCCTTCATTGTAAAATAACTGTTACTCCTGTTGAGAGCGCCGAATTGAATATCGATTTCGTCCTGTACACTTCTTATGTAATCCGGTTCATTGCCTTTATAGTAGAGCAGGTACGAAATTAATTCCTTATTCTCTTTCTTATACCGGGCAACACGAAGACACAATTCCCTGATTTCCTTGCTATTGAGGGAATTAAGGGATTTTCTCAGGTCATTCAGAGAAGCTGTCTCCATAACAGATGTCCATTTATTTTCTTAAAGGTTTGAGGAGGTATTCCAACCCGTTCAGTTTAATCTCATAAATCGTCAGGAGCATCATTCCCAGTTTACCCTCGGGGAAACCTTTTCGCTGAAACCATTCAAGGTAAGACACCGGCAGGTCGCACAACAGGACTCCTTTGAATCGCCCGAATGGCATTTGAATGGTAACAAGTTGTATAAGAATTTGCGAATCAGGAGTTGTGGAATCATTCATTTGAAACAAAGATAGCAAGTAACATTGTTCAGGGTATGCTTTTTTTACCGGCAATCTGCAAATCTCCCAAAATCATTGGTAAACATCAGAATAAATATGACCTGAGTTTTATTAAAAGCTCAGAAACATGGGATTATTTTCCCTGAGGATTTTACTTTGGTCATAAACAACTTTGTCACACATCGATTATATTTGTATATAAAATCCCGGAACATGAAAAATGTACATTTTTGCACCAGGTTTTTCTTTATCGGGCTGATTCTCTTTTCATGTACAAATGCATCTACAAGACAGCAATCCCCCGGCACAGAAGGTGATAAGCAGGTGATGCGGCTTAAAAAATACACCTATATTGATAGTCAGGGCACAGGCCTGGAAGCTTTCAGTTTTCTTATGCCGGTCGAATGGGTGTTTGAGGGAGGCATGCAATGGATTCTTGACAATCCGGCAATGCCATCCGTTACTGCCTTCAGGGTCTTTAATCCCAAAGGAAGTGCAGAGTTCGAAGTATTTCGCAACCATTGTTTCTTCTGGACGAATAATCCCCAGGTGATTGGGTTGTTTCCCCATGGAAGTAAATATTTTGGCAGCACAGTTATGAGACCTGTAGCAGCCAGGGATGCCCTGAAAAGTATCATCCTGGCAGAAGAACGCAGCCAATTTAAGGAGTTGAAAATTATAAAGGACGAAGATTTACCTGAACTCCCAAAAGCATTGGGAGCCGGAGAGCGAGGCCAGGCAAATGGCCCCGGCACATCTGGTGCAAAACTGAGGATTAATTACCTGAAGAATGGTGTACCGATGGAAGAAGAATTTTATGCAATGGTTGAGAACATTTCATTCCCCGTGCAATCAATGTTTGGCACCTATTACAATACCCTATGGTACGTGGATTATATCTTTTCATTCAAAGCTGGCAAAGGCAAACTCGAAAGTAATACGAAAGTCTTCCAGACCATAACTGCTTCCTTTAAACTCAATCCTCAATGGTATGCAATATACAGTCATGTTATTGAATACCTGGCCCAGCAACAGATAAGGCAAATTCACAGCATCGGTGAGTTCAGCCGGATGCTCAGCAGGATGAGCGACCAACTGAGTAATGAGCAGATGCAGCAGTTTGAAGCACGGGGTGTTGCGTATGATAAGGTTTCTGAAAAATTCAGTGACAATATGCTTGGTATCGACCGATATTATGATCCGCATGAAGGCCGGGAGGTAGAACTGCCAAGCGGTTACAATCATGCATGGAGTAATAACAACGGTGAATATATTGTAAGCGACAACCCAAATTTCAATCCGAATGTTGGCTCCAATCTTGACTGGGTGCCTCTCGAACACAAATAATCGAATCAGCTCACTTCCTCATCTTAATTATAAAAATTTAACAACTTAATTGAAATGAGATGGAATATCGATACACAGCAGGATTCTTAAACTCTTGATCAATAAATACAGAACATTAAGAAATCGATTTGCCCGCAAAATTTTAATTGAATCAAAAAAAATATTACTTTTAATGCCTTGGCTACAATTAACCCGGCACTGAACCAGGTATTGACATTGCAAAAATTCCTTCCGCCGGCTGAGTTTGAACCATTTCCACCCAGGTATGATTGAAGTACATTACAACAAATTCCGGAACAAGATCCTCATTCCTTTTAAAGTCATTCCTAAAGAAGGGCTTTCGAATGAAAAAATTGCCATGTCCTTAACTATCGGAGTTGTTTCTGGCTTTTTCCCTGTTGTGGGAGGGACAACAGCAATAGGTTTTGCCTTATTAATGATCATGAAACAGAATATCGCTGTTGTTCAGGCAGTCAATTGGATAATGGCTCCGCTACAGTTAGTTACTGTAATACCCTTTATGCGGCTAGGATCATCAGTATTCATGAAAGATCATGTCAGTATAACTATACGACAAATTGTCCATGCATTTGAACCCGGTTTCTGGTCCGGGTTAAAAACGGTAGGGATGCTACATTTTTACGGAGTCTTAGCCTGGACTATTATTGCTTTGCCTGCAGGATTCCTGGTTTATTTCCTGGTGATTATGCTGTTGCGGTTCATTCAGAAAAGAAAGCCGGTAAGAATCCTGGTAAACAACTGTCAATCGGAGTAATAGATTCCCATTTAGGCCTTCTTCCGGCAATTTTGATATCCATTTCTTAATAAAATAATTGAGGTGTTCATTTAGCTACTTATTTTAATCAT
>JANXXZ010000489.1 GCA_025350385.1 Bacteroidales bacterium | reverse complement strand
CTCGGAGATTTCAAGGATATCGATAAACCTTTGTCAGACGCAAAGTCATTGATTTACCTGTTCAGGGCAGAGACCGTGTTTTCGAAATTCCTGGGTGCAAAATACCATGTGTTGGGAAATCATGATGTGGATTGTATTTCTAAAAAGCAGTTCCTGTCCACTGCAAAAAACACGGGAATCCCGGAAACCTCATCCTATTATTCATTCGATAAAAAAGGGATTCATTTCATTGTGCTGGATGCCGATTTCGATTCAACCGGAAAAGAGTATGATCGCGGTAAATTCAAATGGGATGATCCCAACATTCCACCCCTGGAAGTAAAATGGCTAAAAAAAGATCTTCACAAAGCAAAGGGAACAACGATCATTTTCTGCCACCAGCCGCTCGACGGGGAAGACGGATATTATGTTAAAAATGCTGCCACGATAAGAAAAATATTTGAAAAATCAGGTAAAGTTGCCGCCGTTTTCCAGGGACATTTTCATGAAGGGCAATACCATTTTATGAATGGTATTCATTATTATACCTTAAAAGCATTGGTTGAAGGCAGCGGTGCCGAGAATAACAGCTATGCCATCGTTGAGATTACTACCGAGAACATCAGGGTACAAGGGTTTCGGAAGGCGATATCAATGCAGTTTAACGGCAGGGTTAAGAAGTAATACCTGTTAGTGCAAATTGAATAGAACAGTTATCACAAGTGATCAGTTCAGCGTGCATAGGATTCATATTTTCTACACCAAATTTCTTAAAAGAAATTTTTTCTGAAAGTCACAAAGCGCTGAGTGCACAATTCACCATTTACTATGCACAATGCATTTCAGACATGATGCTTCAAATTCATTAATGATTGAAACCAGTACCAACATAAAAAAAACCGGGCAAGCCCGGTTAATTTATTTATTCCCGAAATCGTAATGACGGATCAGAAAGGCAGGTCGTCGGCAGGGGATGCTGCTTCAAGCGGGGGATTATTATAAGGTTCTTCGGCTGGGGCGCTGCCGGCTGTCGCTGCCGAAGTCTTTTCAACACGCCATGCCCTTGCTTCGGTAAACCAGCGGCCGTTGTATTCGCGGCTATCAAGGTCAAAAAACGCCTTGATCATATCACCTTCGGCCATCGCCGCCAGGTCAATTTTATCACCCCAGAGGGATAAACACACTTTTTTAGGGAACTGGCCTGATTCAATTTCAAGGACAAATTCCTGCTTGCGCCATTCGCCGTTCCTACCCTGCCCTGTAACCAGCGGCAACATTTTGAACACTTTACCTGTGATTTCCATTATGCTTGAATTTAAATAATCAGATGCACGAAATTACTGGAAAAAAATGAATTCTTCAAAAATGAGACTACATTAATTGGCTAACTCTAATTCAGGCATGAATAATATACAGGTTCACAAATTGATCTGATATTCTAAATTTCACTATCAATCAAATAACCGTTGAAATTTCCTGAAATGCCCCCAGGCCTTCTTAGCTTTCTTAACTTCATTTTCTTGCACTATCTGTTCTAACAAAATCCGGCTCAATTGAGCAAAAAATGGCCTTGCGATTTCATCATACTCATACTTCCCATCATTTATAATTCCATCGGAATTGACATACATACTCACGGAAAGGAAGAAATCGCAGTGATGCCTGAAATCAACAATGTAGGCGCTTTCAGTGACAAACCCATAAGAAATACCTATTTTTCCTATTGTCCGGATATCGTTGGAGTTTTCAGCAGGAATCGTATCACCGAAGATAAGGTACTTGTTATAATTGGCTGGAAACTTGGAGTGGTCGCGATAAAGGCTGTTTTCCATTTCTGAAGGATAAATTCCCATGCACCGGATAAGGTATTTTCGGTTTTTATTGCTGAGTGACCATCTCTCCGCCTTAGAGTATGAACCGGGGAATATGAGCCGCTTCAGGGTTTCATGAACTTCGTTGAGCGGGTATTCCAGGTGGTAGTTAAAATCCTTGGGACCCTCGGTTAATACCCCGTTTTCCAGGACAGAATTACCAACCAGGCGGTCTTTTGAATAAGTATAGTATTTCATCATTACTGCCGAATCCATACAGGTAACGCCCTGATGATAGATTGGTCGGCATTTCACAAATACTGTACATGAATTGCATCTTAGATTTTCACTAATGTCACATCCTGAAAAATTCCTGAAAATATTGGTACTAGGAAAGTTTTCTTCTAAAAGCTTCTGTTTGATCAACCCGGGAGTAAGAAAATGGTAAAGCAAATTATAACTATCGTTATCACTTACTGTCATCATGTCCTCAATAATCCTCGAAAAAGTCAGCTCATTATTTAACGATTTTTCAACAAACGTAGTTGATCCGCAATTGATATCCTTATCCATTTTTAACACGGCGCTCAAAGGAATACGGAGGGAATCAAGCTTCACGAGTGTAAAAATGGCTACTGGCAGTTTAACCAGGCTGGCAGGGTAAAAATAACTTCCTGTGTTAAAATCATATGTGTCGAATGAAACCTGCCGGGAATTACTCCTGTTGATTTTTGTCAGTATGATCTGTAGTCTGTAACTTTCCGGATACCGGAGAACAGAATCAATCATCTGAGAATGACCGCCGGCTTCATTAATGAATTCCGTCAGAGAGTTCCCGGGTTGCTGAGCCGAAAGTGACAGTGAAAACCCTAAAGTAATGAGAATTGCTATTGATGAAAGCCCGTTTCTTTTCTCATGGTTGACCAATAGCTTTTTCACAGCTGGTGATAACCAGGATATACCTTTCATTTTAAGAACTTTTTAACCCTTAGTAAGCCTGAATTAAACAGGGCAGCGAACTTGCCATAGAATCTTACCCTGATGATACTTGTCCGTTTCCAGTTGACAATAAAATAGACGATTGCACCGAGGAGAGTAAATCCCAGTCCTAACAATGATTCCAGCGGACGGTAAATGGATCCGAATACCACGATCCAGGTTCCAAACATAATAAAAACCGCGGGGACATACGGATAGCCGAATTTTCTAAACCTGGGTACAATATCAGGATTTGCCCTGGCATAAATGAAAATTCCGATTACGGAAATCAGGGTGAACAGGTTCAGTACAAAGCCGATGTAAATGATCATCTGCTCGAAAGTGAACGATACAATGTATAAAATTGCCAGTATACTTTGAAGAAGTATGGCAACATATGGAACATCGTGCTTATTCTTTTTGGCAAGAAATCGCAGCGGGTGATAATCCTCGCCGATTACCATGGAAACCCTTGGCCCGACAATAATCATTGAATTGATGCTTGATAACAGAAGCAACGAGATGATGATCCCCATGTATTGCTGAACATTACTATGAAGGATTTTAGAGGCATATATATTCCCTATATCCACCTGGCCGGCTAACTGACTGATCGGAATGGCATTCAGGAAAACAAAGTTTAAAAGGATATAAAGGATGGAAACAAAAATGGCTCCCAGAATAAGTGTCTTGGGCAGATTTCTTTCCACATTCTCTATTTCACCGGTAATGTAACAGATTGCATTCCATCCTGAATAGGAATAAGTCACGAAATACATGCTGACCACAAAACTTAAGCTGAAGATATTGGCAAATGCATCATGGTCAGGAACATAACTGACATGCGTAGTAAATCCATTATTAAGGCCGATTCCGATAAGGAGGAGAATAAAGGAAACCTTGAAAAAGGTATATAGGTTCTGAGTATTTGCGCCTAAGCGTTTGTTAAAAATGTTGGTCAGGGTAAGAAATACGATCAGGAATATGGACAGGTTCAGATGGCTGAAAACCACAGACCCTCTTATTGAGTTCATATTGGTAAGATATGCCCCGAAAGCGAATGCTCCGGCTGCAATTGGTGCGGCAAACCCTATGACCAGGGAAACCCAGCCGGACAAAAATCCCACTAAAGGGTGATATATTCTGGAAAGATAATTATACTCCCCTCCCGACCTGGGTAGCACAATACCAAGCATTGAATAACACATGGATCCCAGAAAAGCAATAAGACCACCTAAAACCCACAGGAGTATGATTGCAAACCCCGACTTTATTTCTGCAACCTGAAACCCAAGACTTGTAAATACCCCTGTTCCAATCATATTGGCAATAAGAATAGAGAATACCTGCGTTTTGGAAAACTTAGTCTTCATGATGCTTTTTTCGCTAGTTTTAGACCTCTGCCACCGAAAGGTATGGAAATGTATGTTGGCAGTTTACCAAGATAATAATAACCTTCACCTGTTAGTGTTCTAGATTACTTTTTCCTGGTGATCCATTGCAGGTTACATTCCCCGTTTTTCGTATTGTACCCGATCATAAAAGGTAATTTACTGGTTTGAGTTTCTTTATATGCATTACTAAGACCTGGCTGAAACTTGTTTTTAAAAAGAGAGATGGTTTCGGTGTATTTACCCCAAAGTTCAACATTCCAATCCTTCTTGTCAAACCTGGCAAAGGGTATTCCTGAGTCATCCTGCAGAATAAAATTCGCATGACTGAGTAGGTTTTTTCGGATACTTGAAAAATCAGGTCCATGCATTAAATATGATGCAGCCTTTAAAAATACACCATAGCTCTTTTCACTGCCGACAAATTGCATCAAACGATCATCTTTCGCAAGGTTTTGATCCGAAAGGTCAAAAGAGAAGTAGTTTAATTTCTTGATCTCCCCTTTGAAATTATGGTACCTGATAAGAATGCCGATGCTGTTTTTCGGATCGGCAACCAACTGGTTCCCTTTTGAGTCCAGGTTAAAATAATCAAGGGAAGCAATCGAATAACCTGATCTTTTGATGTAAAAAAACAATAATGGAAGGGCTCCGTTCAATTCCTTCTGATTTAACTCTTCCTTCATGCTGTTTGTCCTGAAAAAACCTATTTGATTCGAAAAATAAAGTGATTTGAACACTTTTTCGATGTGTGATACCACATTCACCCGGCCGGATGTATCCTGGATCATTGTCCCCAATGGCTCCAATCCTACAAGAGTAGCTTGCCGGTGATTTCTGAAAAAAGCATCCAGGTATAGAAAATCGGCGCCTGAGAAAGGATAGAATATGCTTGGCTCATCAATGTTTATATGCGCTGTACTATCGGCCCAGGTTCTGATCGGATGGATTTTTCGCCGGTATACAAGTTGCCATTCTCTTTCAAGCTGCTTCTGGAGATGTTTATAGCTCGTATCCGAATAAAAGCCTTTGAAATATCTTTGGGTTGGCAAACCGCTCAAAAGGCTTGCGTAATCATCAAACAGAGTATCGACAATGAAGGTTGTATTATCCGTATTTTGAAAATGATCCGCACTCTTGGGGTTGTCAACCTTCTTCAGATTTTCTAAGTTATTCTTTTTCTGTGGGTTAGTACAGGAATAGAAAAAAAGAACTGATAAACAAAAAAACAGAATTGATTTAAAATACATTTTCATAATCAGGCATATTTCAGATTAAAGAAGGTTCCGATTGTAAACTATTGCTCTATTATTTTTTTCACTCTCCAGAAACAGATTTCCACTATTAAAATTTATTCCGGTATCAAACGGTTTTTTCAGTTTTAAATGCAAATATCTTACATTTTCTTTACTGTTTTCAAAAATACATTCAAGGCAGATAATTGAATCTATACCCTCATTAGTATAAGCGGTTGCCGCATTGAAAGCAATATTATAATAATTAAAAAAATAAATCAAAATCCATTAAAGAAACTAAGAATATTGTCAACTTCTGAATCCCAATAATCAAAATCATGGCCGGCATCGGGCATATTCAGCCTGGCTTTTAGGTATGGATGATACTTTACCAATGAATCATAGAATAACCTGGTTTGACAGGCAGGAACAACCGTGTCCGATTTCCCATGGCCCAGGTAGATCGATGTGTTGAATTCCTTAATTCTGTGTACAGGATTGTCCGTTTTGTCCCAACGTTCTTTATTTTTCTGATAAGGGCCGTAAAAGCCGGTCATTAATTTATCATCGGGCATTTTCGACTGGTCGTAATCGCCCGATAATGCAGCAACTCCCCTGAACAATTTTGGCACATCCAGCACCAACAGTACCACTCCTCTGGCCCCTGTTGACAATCCTACAATAAAATTATTTTCACCGTTGAGCAGTAATGAATACTTGTCCTGGAGATAAGGGATCAGAGTGTCCGAAAGCCACTTCCTGGTTGGAGAAGATCTCCATTCAGCCAGGGTTTCAGGAAAAGTTCTTTCCTGGTAAATGCTTTTACCCATATCTGGTAATACAATGTAGTAGCCCATTTCGGAAGCTTTCTTACATAAGGTGGTTTTTATACAACAATCTTCAGGCGGGAGGTTCCATCCTTTCAGAACTAAAAGAGTGCCGTGTTTTGCCTTATGTACAGGTGTATTGATGAATACCTTTCTATTGTTGAGATAAATAACAGTATCATGACCGGGCAACAAACCGGCTAATGCAAAAATTTTAGCGCTCCCAGTTTTGATGTAATTTTCTTTCCAAAGACTGAAGGAATTATGATTCAACCTATAAATAACAACCGCTATAGAAAAAGCAATAATAACAAGGAAAAAAACAATTAAAAACGAAAGTCTGATATGCCTCATGCACTTATTTTGTTAAGAAAAACTGTTAGAATTCAAATAACTGGATATCCGCAGGTTGTTTTTATTACAAATGTAGAGAAACATACTCCTAAAACGATATACAATCAGTTGTGCTTCAGATTTCTGGAGCTGGTCAGCAGCAGCATCTCAAGAGTGATCAGAGGGAACCCGGAAGTTCTCTTGTGGAATGTTACACCTTGGATATTATAAAAAAGACCTGTAAATTATTAATTTACAGATCTTTATTGCTCCAGTTTAAAATTGCTTTGGTAAGTCAAAAGTAGTCCGCAACAAGGCTTGTACTTGCCAAACTATAAAAATCTTCAACTTCATCATTCGATATTCG
>JANXXZ010000413.1 GCA_025350385.1 Bacteroidales bacterium | reverse complement strand
AGTCTCTTTTTTAGTGTCTGAATAATTAAACTAATCCCGGTTAAGAAACCGAAATAACAAATTGTTATAAACCTATGAAGATACTGAAGGATACATATTCTGGCCTCGTAGAATATCCTTTTTCATTAAATGGCTATTCTTTGTATTTTTGGTAAATTCTTATATAAAAACCATGGCTTCGAAAATCAAAATCCCACACACCTATGTCATTATTTTTTCCGTCATTGTAATAGCGGCTGTGTTTACATGGTTTATCCCGGGAGGAGCGTTCGAGCGCGAAAAAATCGTTACCTCCTCGGGTACCAGCGAAGTAATCAAGGTTAATTCATTTCATTATACGGATAACTCACCTCAGACCTGGCAGATATTTTCGGCGTTTTACAAGGGATTCATCCGTTCGCCCAAGATCATCGTTTTTATTCTGATACTTGGAGGGGCCTTCTGGCTGATTAATGAAAGCAAGGCAATAGATATGGGAGTGTTTGCTTTTCTCAAGAAAAGTAATAAATTGAACCGGTATAGGGTCATCCGGTTCCTTGGGGTAAATAATATCATCATCACATTAGTAATGCTGATGTTCAGCTTTTTCGGAGCCGTATTCGGCATGGCTGAAGAAACAATAGCCTTCGTTGTGATTTTTGTCCCGATGGCTATTTCCATGGGTTACGATTCGATTGTCGGGGTATGTATGTGCTTTGTCGGTGCAGGCATTGGTTTCGCCGGTTGCCTGATGAATCCGTTTACATTGGGTATCGCTCAGGAAATTGCCGGTTTGCGGCTCTTCTCAGGTCTTGAATACCGTTTCATAATCTGGCTGGTTGTAAATATTACCGGCATTTCATATGTTTTGTGGTATGCTGCAAGGGTAAAGAAAAATCCCAAAAAATCGATTGTTTACCAGGAAGACAGCTATTGGCGCGAACATCATGCAAAGGCCGACCTCCAGGTTTCGGTTAAATCAATTACCCCTACCTGGGTGGCCTATTTCAGTGTCCTGGCAGCAATTATTGCAGCTGCCATCCACTGGCCCCAGAATCCAATCAGGCTGGGAACCAGCGAAATTATTTTACCTGTGCTTCCTGTAATGGCTCTTTTGTTTGCAATTACAGGATTTTTAGCCGTGCGTAAGTCGGTCCAGGCATTTGTGTTGAATATCCTCATTTTTACCATTCTCTTCCTGGTGGTTGGAGTAACCGGCTTTGAATGGGGACTCCTGGAACTGGCTGCCTTGTTTTTTGGAATGGCTTTGGTTGCGGGTATAGCAATGGGGAAAAATGCAACCGAGATAACCCGCTCATTTGTAGCCGGGGCCAAGGATATTATGTCGGCAGCCCTGGTGGTGGGATTGGCAAGCGGGATCATTGTTATCCTGGAAGATGGTAAAATCATTGACACCCTGCTCTTTGGTATTTCAAAATCGATTGCCGGAACCGGGAAGATTGCTACCCTTTCACTTATGTACCTGTTTCAATCGGGCTTGAACATGATTATCACTTCCGGTACAGCCAAAGCCGCTCTTGTAATGCCTATACTGAGGGATATTTCGGATATGGTAAGCCTCTCAAAACAGGCTACAGTAACCGCATTCCATATAGGTGACGGATTTACCAACATGATTACCCCAACTTCGGGAGTTCTGATAGGGGTGCTTGAAATGGCGCGTATCCCTTTCAGCAAATGGTTCAGCTGGGCCTGGAAACTAATCCTGATACTTGTAATCATAGGGTGGATTATGCTGATACCCACAGTCACCATGCAACTGAACGGATATTAATTGGAGTGCATTCCTCTTATCCTGTTTTGAGAAGAATTCTGTTTACAAGATGCGACAATAATAAAGCATACCAGGCAAAAGGAACAATAGGCAAGATGAGAAAACTGACGGGAAATTCAGACATTTAAAACTATGATTAAGACTGTTTTAATTGTCAAAATCTACAGAATTATGCGAAAATAGTGTCAAAATAAAAGATCGAAAGATCAATATACAGAGTCTGAAGTCTTATAGAGTCCTGATTTTCGCCTTGTCTCCCCTCGCCCTGTCCCCCTTCATCTTAAGTAAAAGCTCCTATCATGGAT
>JANXXZ010000359.1 GCA_025350385.1 Bacteroidales bacterium | reverse complement strand
TCCCGGTTGCTTTTCAGAATATCTCAGGATATGAAATAGAATCTGAGAATATGGGCCAGGATTTGCCAATGCTGCTTTCGAACAGTATTTCGGCAGTTGCTACATCGGATGCCGGAAATGGAATGGGTTACACAGCATTGCGAATTCGGGGCACTGATATGACGCGTATCAACGTAACTATAAACGGAATTCCACTCAACGATCCTGAATCGCACAACGTCTTCTGGGTCGATCTGCCAGATTTTGCGGCTTCAACTGACAATATCCAGATCCAACGCGGGGTGGGTACTTCAACCAACGGAGCAGCGGCTTTCGGAGCCAGCATCAACCTTCAGTCGGCAAAACTGAACCCTGATGCGTATGGTGAAATCTGCAGTTCCTTCGGTTCTTTCACCACCAGTAAAATTTCGCTTTCATCCGGTTCCGGTTTGATAAACGATCATTGGACTGTGGATGCCCGTATTTCGAAGCTTAATTCTTCAGGATATATTGATCGGGCGGCTTCGAATCTTTTCTCCTACTACCTTTCAGGTGCATACAGCGACAAGAAAAATGTTATCAGATTCAACATATTTTCAGGCAAAGAAACTACTTACCAGGCTTGGGAAGGCATTCCGCATGAAATACTCGATACAAACCGTACTTACAATGGGATGGGACTTTATTTCGACACAAAAGGGATACAACATTTTTATAAAAACGAAACCGATAATTATAATCAGACACATTTTCAGGCATTATATTCGAAGCAACTCAGTCACTCCTTTTACCTGAGTGCTGCAGCCCATTACACCAGAGGAACAGGTTATTACGAAGAATACCGTGATAGCGACAAACTGGCTTATTATGGAATTTCCCCTATTGAGCTCCCGGCACCTTTCTACTTAATAGGCAAGGATACAATTGCCGCTCCCGACAGCCTTATTTCTTCAAGTGACATCATTAGAAGGAAATGGCTGAATAATGATTTCGCCGGAGTTACCTGGTCGCTTACCTGGAATGAAGACCGCTTCCAGGCATCAGTCGGGGGCTCAATGAATACTTACACCGGGAGGCATTATGGACGGGTTGTATGGTCCCAGTTTGCAGGTAACAGTGAAATTGATCATGAATGGTACAGGAGTAAAGCAAGCAAGAGCGATTTCAATCTGTATGCGAAGATATCCTATGATCTTGGCAGCAAAATTAAGGCTTATGCTGATCTGCAGATGCGAGAGATTATATATAACATCGTCGGGATTGATGATGATACCCGCGATATCACTCAGGATCATTCATTTACTTTCTTCAATCCCAAAGCTGGGTTGTACTTCACAATAAATACATTAAGTAGTCTATACGCATCAGTGGCAATCGCTAACCGTGAACCAAACCGTGACAACTTTGTTGATGCCAACCCGCTCAAGCCTGCTCCAAAACCGGAAACCTTATACGACATGGAAACAGGCTATTCCTTACAAAAGGAGGGTTTTGCCCTGCACACAAACCTTTACTTCATGTATTATCATGACCAGTTGGCTCTCACAGGTGCAATAAATGATGTAGGAGCTCCGGTTATGGCAAATGTAGATGTAAGTTACAGGACAGGAATGGAATTCCTTTCACAATTCAGGATCAACAGGCAGGTACAATGGAATTTATCAGCAACAGTGAGCAGGAATAAAATCAAAGCGTATACAGAATATGTGGATGACTGGAACAACGGGGACCAGATCGTCATTGAGCATCATTCTAACGATCTTGCCTTCGCTCCTTCAGTACTTGCTAACAGTGATATCTTATGGAATGTGATAAAAAACGGAAACATTCAGCTTTCAACAAAGTATGTTGGCAAACAATACATAGATAATACCCAGTCAGCCGATCGTTCTCTCCACGCCTACCTGCTGAATAATATCAGGTTCAATTACAGCCTGTATCCTAAATTTATGAAATCAATTGCCTTTACACTGGCAATCAATAACCTGCTGAATGAAAAATATGAGTCAAATGCCTGGGTATACAGGTATTACGAAGGGGAGCAATACCATGTGATGGACGGATATTTCCCACAAGCCGGGATAAATTTTATGGCTGGCCTGGTATTAAAGCTTTAATTCGCCAAGGTTCCATTGCCTGATTGCCTGAAATGATAAGGCAAAGCGCGACTTTTTATATCTTTGCGCAGCTATGGCAAACGAAACCGTCCAGATACGTATTAAGAACAAGAAAGTATGGTTTGAGTATTTTTTACTTGAACAATACACGGCAGGTATGATACTCACCGGGACTGAAATAAAATCAATCCGCGAAGGCAAGGTTAATCTAACTGACAGCTATTGCACCTTTAGCGGGGACGAACTATTTGTATTAAATATGCATATTGCTGAATACAAATTCGGTAACCAGTTTAACCACGAACCCAAACGGCCACGGAAACTTCTCTTAAGCAGGCGTGAATTACGGAAAATACAAGGCAAAGCCAGGGATAAAGGAATAACTATTGTGCCTGTGGAGCTTTTTGTAAATGAAAAAGGACTCGCAAAGATCATCATTTCAGTTGCAAAAGGTAAGAAAATGTACGATAAGCGCGAAACCCTTAAAACCAAGGATCAGCGGAGGGAAATCGAGCGGCATCAAGAGGATTGAGGAAAAAGGTAATTAAAAACCGACGGGAGACATTTGGTAATTCACCCACAGCATGAGCCCGGTTTGAATATTTAAATCTGGTTGTACTATTTTTCTGCTTTACGCGTTCATTTTAAAAAGAAAAAAAATTGCATTATGAAGTCACTTTTCATTACAATGGTCCTTATTTTCTATCTTCATTCATTCAATAATGCCCAATCTGCTTCACCTGTTGTTTCTGAATCTTCAGTACTTAAGTGGCATCCTTTTGAAGAAGGAATGAAACTTGCCCGAAAAAAACACAAACCGGTTATTGTAGATATATATACTGATTGGTGTGGCTGGTGCAAGAAGATGGATAACGAAACTTTCCAGGATCCGCTGATAGTCAGTTACCTGACTGAGAATTTCATAGCCATAAAACTAAATGCTGAAGGGAAAGAACCTATTGCATTCAATGGCACCGTATATACCAACCCCAAACCGGCAAATGCACGCTCAACCCACCAGCTTGCAATTGCCCTTGCAGGCGCCCGGCTCTCCTACCCTACCTATATCTATCTTGATTCGAAAGGCAACACAATTACCGGTTCTGCAGGATATTCGCAACCGGAAGATCTCCTGCCACTGTTAAAGTATATTGGTAGTGATGCTTATAAATCTAAAACCTGGAAGGAATTTACGGGGCTGAAGTAATCAGTTATTTGTTATTTGTTATTGGTTATTTGTTATTGGTTATCAGTTATCAGTTATTAGTTATTGGTTCATCGTTATTTGTTAATGGAGCTTGCCAAAATACTTGTGTTTGATCAATTAAACAATTTGTCCGATGGCTGGAACTGAATACCGTGCATTTTGGATCACCGAAGAACCGGATGGCACCTTCAGCCGGCTTATTAAGATCCGGAATACAAATGATTTGCCGGAAAGGGGAACATTGATCCATGTTCAATTTTCATCGCTAAATTATAAAGATGCTCTGTCGGCCAGTGGTAATAAAGGTGTTACCCGCCGGTATCCGCATACACCGGGTATTGATGCTGCTGGTATTGTTGAGAACTGCAATTCCGGGCTGTTTAAGCCGGGCGATAAAGTAATTGTTACAGGCTACGATCTCGGCATGAACACTTTCGGAGGTTTTGGGGAGTATATTAATGTTTTTGATGAATGGATTGTTCCAAAACCTGAAAATATCTCCCTTGAAGAATGTATGATATATGGAACCGCAGGATTCACAGCCGGCCTTGCCCTTTTTCATTTGCTTCGCTGCGGACAGCAACCGGAACAGGGGCCGGTATTGGTAACCGGCGCATCCGGTGGAGTCGGCAGCCTGGCAGTTTCCCTGCTTGCAAAAGAAGGATTTGAAGTTATTGCATCCACAGGAAAGTCAGAAATGGTTAAATATCTAAAAAACCTTGGTGCAAATTCAGTGATCGATCGCACTGATACAGATGATAAATCAGGAAAAGCACTTTTAAAACCCCGATGGGCCGGGGCCATTGA
>JANXXZ010000289.1 GCA_025350385.1 Bacteroidales bacterium | reverse complement strand
CGAATCGATACGGCCTGACTCAAGGGCTAGTTCTTCCAGTTCGTAGGTAAATTTATCTTCGAGTGTATAATCGTTGTAAACTATATGCCCGTTGCGGATCACTGTATTGCTTGCTGTATAATTGCTGATAATATAATCCCTGCTGATTTCTTTTACATATCCAACCATAATAGTAAAAGGATTCGAATAGTTGATGGAATCAACTGCAGCGCTTCCGGCAGCCTCTCCGGAAGAAGTAACCATCATATTACTGAAATTGTCTCCTTTATCATACATTTCAGCGAAGAGGTATGGCTTTTCCAGACTGATTTCCCCGAAGCGAAAAATATTGGAAGCCATATCCAGTGAGTCGATCCGCAATGCAAACCTGCGCCAGGAAGCAACGGTTTTTCGGGTAATATCATCCAGGCGAAAATCGTCCAGACTAATATCTCCTTTTAAAGCAACAGCTTCCGGCTTATCAAAATTACCACGTATTTCCAGCTGGCTGCTCAGGAGTCCGCCGGCATGGGAAGTACTGATGTAATCCTTCACATAAGGCGCAGGATTACGAGGTTCAGCCTGTCGACCCTTGCAAGGAGTGAATAATTGAGTGAACCGGTGTTCAAAGCAAGCGCCGCTTTTACCAATCCTCCCGATTTCAGGGAGAAACGTGATGTTGCATCCAGCTTATCTGAATTCCATGCAAGTAAAGGGCATCTGAAATCAAAGTGTTCCATTACCACATCCTGGCGGATCGTTTTGTCGCGGTAGGTAATAGTTCCCCCAAGGACGGAAATGGCTTCAACCGTATATTTTACCGGTTCTGAAGGAGTCTCAGGCTTTTTCGCAGTGGTATCTTCACTGGTAAAACGTTTCAGCAGGTCGTCGAAGTTAAATTTACTGCCATCCTGTTCAATAACTATCACCGGTGAAATAAGCTGAACTTCGCTAAGCCGTTACTCTCCCCGTAAAAGCCGGAGAATTGAAAGTTGGGTATGGATGCGCGGGCAACTGAAGAATTCAGTTCTGCCATTTGCCTCAAAAACGCGAAGGCCTTTCACTGTAATATCCAGGTACAGGAGGTTGATGAAAAGGCCTTTCATGGTAATTTGCCGTCCGATCCATTCTTTACTGTGTTTCTAAATCATGTATTTTGCAACAGGAGAAACAGTAAAGAAGATAGCTATGAGCAGGATCACTAGTGCAATCAGTATCCGAAGGCTTATTTTCCCGGGTTTTAAACGCATGATTCAGGACTGGGGGATGAATAATAATTGAAACCAAAATACAAAAAACGGTTGATAGCTATGCTATGTGATTAAAATAAATTAAGCGCTGTTTGATTCCAGTAATTGAAAATAAGTCGGGAGTCGGGAGTCGGGAGTCGGGAGTCGGGAGTCGGGAGTTGGGAGTCGGGAGTCCCTTGATTTGTCGCCCCTCGCCCTTTCTTAATCCTGGAAGCAACAAATTTAAACTGTCAATGAACCATAAGCTATCAGATATTATCCTGTTTTTGCAGCTTCATTCCTGAGTTGCCTGGTCAGTTGTGAATATTCTTCATCAGTGAGTCGCTTACGGTGATTATTTTCCAGCAGTCTTATTTCATTTTGTTTTACCAGGGGGTACCATTCGCCTTCCCGTGCCAGGTCGTTCGGGTGCCTCACAACTATATGCAGGTGAAGATGCGGCACCGATTGCCCGGCAACTTCGTTTTCCTGTATTGACCAATCAAAGCCATCGCCTTTATATATGTTCAGCAGGAATTTGGTAACCTTACGCGAAAACCGGGTGAATTCTTCCAGTTCACTGTCGCTGAGCTCCATCAGGCTATCTACATGCCTTCGCGAAATAACCAGAGAATGACCGGGAAGCACAGGAGCAATGTTATAAATAACAAGAAAATTAACGGTCGACAGGAATGCTGATTCTTCAATACCTTGACGGCAGAATGGGCATGTAAGGTGGTTATTGATTTGATTAGGCATGAGGGATTATAAGGTGCAATAAGGGTGTTTAAACCGTTTCTTTTTTAGAGAAGATTTAGCCCGCCAGCATGTGAGAGGGCGTGAAGGCTTGAGGGTGTGAGGGTGAGAGGGAGCGAGGGAGCGACAGTCGAAATAGGGAATTATTTCAGTTTCAATATCCGCAATCTGACATCTGCAATCAGAAATCCGCAATTCGACATCCGACATCCACAATCCAACATCCACAATCCGACATTCTTTTTTCAGCCTACTCGAATACAATATTCATTTCCACCCTCCGGTTACGCTGACGTCCTTCGGGGGTTGAGTTATCGGCTACCGGTTTCGTTTGTCCGTACCATTCGGTCCTGATCTGATCAGGGTTTACTCCCTGGGCTAACAGGTACTTTTTAACCGACAGTGTACGGTTTTTCGAAAGGATAAGGTTTGCTTCGGGTTTACCCACATTATCGGTATGCCCGGTCAATAAAAGTTTAAAGTCAGGTTTCTTTTTCAGAAGCGCCGCCAGTTCATTCAAAGAGGAAGTTGAGGTATTTTTTATCACTGATTTTCCTGTTTCGAATTCAAGGTTGTTAAACGCTTTATTAATGATTTCCTGTTCTTCTTTCTTAATTTCAGGGCAACCGTTGTTTTCTGCAACTCCCGGTATAGTGGGGCATAAGTCGTATTTATCAGAAATGCCGTCGCCATCAGTATCAGGGCAGCCACGGAATGCTGCGGTTCCCGGAATGCTGGGGCAATCATCATCTTTATCCGGAATACCATCATTGTCGGTGTCAAGGTAAGGGCATCCAAAATTCTCAACCGGACCTTTGACTCCGGGGCAATGGTCATCCTCGTCTTTTACACCGTCGCCATCGCTGTCGATAAACGGACAACCCTTGTTCTCAATCGTACCTGGCACTGTCGGGCAATTATCATCTTTATCGGGAATACCGTCGCCATCCTGGTCAGGGCAGCCCCTGAGAGATACAGGACCTGCATTAAAGGGGCAATCATCGTTTTTGTCAATAATGCCGTCGCCGTCGCTGTCGGGACAACCATTATATTCAGGAGGTCCTTTCACGTCAGGGCAATCATCCTTTTCATCAATAATTCCATCTCCATCAGTATCCGGGCAGCCATCAAATTCCTTAAGTCCCGGGACATTCGGACATTTATCTTCTGCATCTGTAACCCCATCCATGTCAGCATCCGGGCAACCCTGCATTTCGGGAATTCCGGCTATATCGGGGCATTTGTCTTTAGCATCTGAAATTTTATCCCCGTCGCGATCGTGAGGTCTATGATAGTATAACGGTACTTTAAAAGCCATGGAAACACTGGCGCCATATCGGTTTGAGTTTGATGTCAGGAAACTCAGTATATCATTCGATCCTATCCATAAGTCACCTAGCCGCAGCCCGATACCCATATTCCATTGTTTGAGACTTGTGTATTGTATAGGTACTGAAACCCCGAACCATTTGGAATCATATCGTGGAATCATATTCCAGGCTGAGTAGTAATTTACTTTGTTTACAACGCTTTCTCGGTTTAATACAAAATAGGGGGAGAAATTGAAATAAAACCCACGGTACAACTTCACATCTGCCTGTATGCTGATGGCTGTCGGAAGTTTCATCTGATACTTGTTAGATAAAGAGCTGTCGCCGTGAAATTTTACCTGCAATGTTGAATCAAATTCTTTTAGCGACCCAGGTTTGAAATTAACAATGTCCCAGTAGTTAATATTAGCATAGAAGTCGCGGCTCAACTCGTTCCTCCTGTATTTAACGCTTCCGATATCGGTCATGCTGAAACCTACCTTGAACAGGTACTTCTCCTGGTCGCGGCGCCAAAGGTTCGTTTTGCCATCCATATCATATTTATATTTCATCCAGTCAGGACGATATTCATAAACAAAGCCGAAGTCGAAAGTAAGTGAAGGATTTGTGAGGAATTTATAGGCGAAATTACCATTCTCCAATTGATAAATATTATCGGAAGCTCCATAGTTCACATACGATTTAAAGAGCGAAAGTGTGTCATTTGTGTTGAACTGGTAATTCATATCCTTAGCAAAAAAGTAACTGGAGACCAATCCTTGTGAGAGCTTTACGGTTACACCTGCCTTCAGGAAATGTTTCCCCTTGTCGGTAAGAATCCGGGCATAGGTTACTCCATAATCAACCCAGCTGTTAGTTTGAAAACTCAGGTTAGCGTTTGTTAAATAAGTGTACCATAAGGTGCTGTCTTTAAGGCTTTTTTCAGCTAAAACAGCCAGATCCTCACTAACGTTATCAATGTTTAAGATAGTACGAAACGTTGGCGTAAATGCTATTGCGTCTTTATCGGATAATGTGATCATGAAACTGAAAATATCCTGCTGATATTTCAGAATTGCAGTTTTGTCTTTCCCGTTTAAATTAGGAACAAAGTACTTCAAGTTTCCGAAGTTATCCTTTGTTTTCGCTAGGTTGGGATGCCAGATTACATATGGATCAATACCAATATAGTTGTTGTAAGCCCCAAAACTTATAGCTGAAAGGCTCAGGTCAAACTTAGACCGGCTATCAGCGATAGAAGCCGGTTGCAGGTGAAGTCCCGTGACACCGGCATAGTTGG
>JANXXZ010000238.1 GCA_025350385.1 Bacteroidales bacterium | reverse complement strand
CATCAAGATGTGGCTGATAAACATATTGGCATCAGCCCAGGCTTATGAGTTGTTCAGACTTTTTAAGGAAAATGCTGTAAATATTAGAACTTAGCCACAAAAACCAATCATAAAGGATCGTTCTAACTTTGCCAAAGGAGTATACCCAAGTAAAGACATTTGCTATGTAAATACAGTTCAAAATGGAGTTATTAAATTCAGTGGTGATCACTTAATTAGCACTATTCCGGTTCCTTTTAATCCTGACAAAGTAAGAACAATCCTTCAAGATAAAGATGGATTTCTATGGATTGCGGCTGCAGATGAAGGTGTTTTTTGCTTTAAGAATGATATGCTAATTCGTCATTTCGATATAAAAGATGCTTTAGGTCTCATGCAGGATCATGAGAACAATATATGGATAAGTTCACAATCAGATGGTATTTATGTGATGAATCATGATTTATTGACCCAAAATCATTTGGATAAAAGCTTCTTTAATAACTCGGGATTGATCCTGCTTTTTAAATGTCGAAAGGATGGGATTTTTTGTTCCAACGGCAAAACTATTTATTTAATGAAGAATAAATCGTTCTTCACATTAGAAAGAATGAATCAAAATCAATCTTTCAATCTGATTTATGAGTTGATCAATAACAAGTTGCTTCTAGGTACAAAAAGTAAAGGAATAATGACTTGTGATGGATTAAGATTAAATGAACAATTAAAGGAATTAAAATACAAAGATAAAAACTATTATTCTTTGGTAATAAAAAAAATAATTGAAAGCCACAATGGCTCTGAGATAACTATGTTTGATCAAAACAGAATAATTGTTACCAATCCTAATTCAACGTTGTCTTGCCTTAAAGAAAATTATATTAGTGAACGAATAAATAATGTATTCTATAATGCAAAGAATGAAATTGTTATTAATGCAAGAAAAAACTACTTATATAGGAATAATCATCTGCAAAAGTATTCTGATTTGACCCGATTCAACGGAACAATCATCACGGATCACTTGGTTATAGATGATTCTGCAGAAATATATAATATTGATGGAGATACATTATATTTATATAAAAATCATAAATTTTATAATCTGTCTCTGGCTTTTAATGCCCCAATCCTTCTTCAGATCAAAAAAATACTTTATGACGATTCCGTTTTGTACCTCGCCACGTTGAAAGATATTTTCAAATGTAACAAACCATTGAATATATTGTCCAAACTCCCAATACAATTAGAACCATTGGATATTAGTTTCAACAATATTAACGATATCCTAATTGTTAATGATTCTCTATATATTGCATCAGATGAGGGGCTTACAATAATTCCAGAAACTGCAATTACCCTTAGCAGAGCTCCTTCACCCATCCCATATTTTCGATCTATAACAGTAAATGACAAAGAGTATATAATGCCTTTAAAGGAATTAAGTCTAACTGGAAGTAATAAAATACATCTTTCACTTGGATGTATCAGCTATTCATCAAGTTCAGTTATTTATTCTTATAAACTTGAAGGTGCTGAAACTGAGTGGACAAATGGCACCGGGAATGGGATAAATGTTGTATTTCAAAACTTGCGCAGAGGGAATTATACTTTCAAACTTCGTGTCAGAAAATCGAATTCTGATTGGAGTAAACCACTTGAATTAAAGATTACGATCAAGCCAACTTTGTGGGAGTATCCTATTTTCTGGACCGTTGTATTGCTTTTCATTGGTGCTTTTGTTTTCTTTATTACATACAGAATCAAGAATCAAAAAATACAACGGCAGGAAATTGATCACCAACTTATTATTATGGAGCAAAAAGCATTGCAATCAATGATGAATCCACATTTTATTTTTAACTCCCTTGGTTCCATACAAAATTTCCTTCTTAAAAATAAGGGAAAGGAAGCTGTTATATATTTATCGCAGTTTGCTCGGTTGGTAAGACAAAACCTGAATGCAATCAATTCTGCTATGATAAGTCTTGAAGAAGAAGTTAACCGACTGAGAAATTACCTTGATCTTGAAAAAATTAGATTAGAGAATAAATTTCAATATTTCATAGAAACTGATGAATCATTAAAGGAAGAGGACGTGCTTATACCGAGTATGATTATCCAGCCATTCGCTGAAAATTCCATTTGGCATGGAATAGCAACAAAAGAGTCAAATGCAATCATTAACATCCGATTTCAAATTCTTTCCCACAATGCAATGAAGATTGTAATTGAAGATAATGGCGTTGGAATGAAAAACTCGCTTAAATATTCTTCTAAAACAAGTAATCATTTGCACCTAGGCATGGTCATGACACAAAAGAGATTAAACCTTCTAGGAAAGAAATATAAGATGGAGACGAGAATAAAATTCAATGATCTTTATCCTGGTGAACTTAATCCAGGGACGAGAGTAGAACTAATAGTTCCATTTATATAGCTAAAAAATTATTAGATATTTACCGATTCCTATTTGAAAATGTCACTTCACTCAACAAAGCCTACCATTTACTAAAAAGCTGAGCATTATAAAAATAATTGAGTTTATTTTTGTAATTGATTTAATAATCGGACAAGAGAATCGGAAAAACAAATCTATATCAGTTTTATAATTATAGAGTACTTTTATATCTTATTAACTCCCCACCAGAGAATTTATTAAATTCAGTATTTCATATCACAGCTTCCTTAAAATGGAAGCTGTTTTTTTGATCATTATAGATATTTTATTAATGAATTTCAATTATGGCTTCCTGGCAGACTCCTTAATACTTACTTTTGTTTATAATCTTTATTATAGACGAATGACGCATTCCGGCGCAAAAAATCAATTTGAATCAACATTAAGATTGAATGAGGGCATAGAACAACCTCCATCAGTCAACGTTAATGCAGCAATTCGATTTAAATCTGCAAAACACAACATACTTTCAGTTGATGAATATGTTACAGGCATTATCGGGGGAGATCGAACTATTCTTAGTAAAGCAATTACACTCATTGAAAGTTCTTTGCCTGAACACCAAAGATTGTCTCAGGAGATTATAGCTAAGTGTCTCCCTTATCCGGTGAAATCAATAAGAATAGGGATCACTGGGGTACCAGGAGCGGGTAAAAGTACGTTTATAGAGGTTTTCGGGAAATTCCTGACTTCATCAGGGCATAAACTTGCTGTTTTGGCTATTGATCCCAGTAGTTCACGTTCCAGAGGGAGCATTCTTGGTGATAAAACACGAATGGAGGAACTTGCAGCTGATGAAAATGCATTTATTCGTCCTTCTCCTTCGGCCGGCTCGCTTGGAGGAGTTACCCGTAAAACCCGTGAGACAATTATCTTATGTGAAGCGGCCGGATTTGATATTATTATTGTAGAAACAGTCGGAGTTGGACAGAGTGAAACAGCTGTTCATTCGATGGTAGATTTCTTTCTTTTGCTTATGCTAGCTGGTGCAGGGGATGAACTCCAGGGAATAAAACGTGGAATCATGGAAATGGCTGATGCTGTCATAATCAATAAGGCGGACGGCGACAATATGCAAAGGGTAAACATAGCACTGACTGAGTTGCGTAACGCCCTGCATTTACTTCATAGAGCTGAATCGGGCTGGCCACCTGTTGCTGATTCCTGTTCAGCACTTACTGGAGCTGGTATTCCCCATGTATGGGAAATCATTTCCGATTATATAAGTTTTGTAAAATCAAGCGGCTATTTTGACAAACGTCGTCGTAGTCAGGCACAACAAATTATGCATCAGACTATTGACCAGGCATTACATAATCATTTTTATCAGCAAACCGAAATCAAAAAGCGGATCAGGAAAGTAGAAGAGGACATCCAGTTGGAAAAAGTAAGCGCTTTTATGGCAGCTCAAAGTCTGCTTGAGGCATATTTTGGCAAAAGGAAGAAGTGACACTTAGCTATTAATCTAGTTTGTTTGATTTATTCCCATTTAGAAATCTTGAGGCAAAGTGGATAATAATATAGTCCCTGTTGACCCAAATACATTCGTAAACAAGTAGATTGTTCTTTGCTGAACAACCAGAAAAGTTTCTAATTTTGCCCTGCTTATCTATCTGTTATGAAGAATCCTTTTGCCAATAGCTTAACTGAAATGAATCCCAATTCGCTGGTTCAATATCTTAACAAACCCAGCGATCAATTTACTAAAGCAGACCTTATTCGTTATATTGATGATCATAATATTGCCATGATCAACTTCCGCTATACCGGAGGTGATGGTAGACTTAAAACACTTAATTTCGTTATTAACAGCCGTGAACATCTTGATAATATCCTCTCTACTGGTGAAAGAGTAGACGGTTCAAGCCTCTTCCCTTTTGTACAAGCCAGCAGCAGCGACTTATACGTAATCCCACGCTACAAAACAGCATTTGTTAATCCTTTCACAGCAGTTCCCTCACTTGATATTTTGTGCTCATACTACGACAAAGACAGCAATCCTCTTGAAAGCTCTCCTGAATATATACTTCGTAAAGCACACCGTGTACTTCAAGAACGCACTGGACTCTCTTTTGAAGTAATGGGTGAACTTGAGTATTATGTTATCAGTCCTGCCAAAGAATTGTTCCAGGCAGCAGATCAAAAGGGGTATCACGAAGCTTATCCTTTTGCAAAATGGGAACAATTGCGGGCTGAAGCCATGGTAGCTATTGCACAAACTGGCGGGAAAATCAAGTATGGCCATTCAGAAGTTGGTAACTTCTCAAAAAATGGCATGGAATACGAACAAAATGAGATTGAATTCCTTCCAGTGAATCTTGAAGACGCGGCCGACCAACTTGTTATTGCCAAATGGATATTGCGTACATTAGCATTTAAATATGGTGTTTCAGTAACTTTCGCACCAAAAATTACAGTAGGAAAAGCTGGAAGTGGGATGCACATTCATACTCGTCTTATCAAGGACGGAGAAAATGCAATGGTTGAGAATGGTTGCCTTAGCGATATCGCACGAAGAGCTATTGCTGGCTACCTATACCTGGCTCCTTCACTTACAGCTTTTGGCAATACAAACCCCACTTCCTACTTTCGATTAGTACCCCATCAGGAAGCACCCACAAATATTTGCTGGGGTGACCGAAACCGCTCAGTACTCGTTCGGGTACCTTTAGGTTGGTCAGGAAAGAATGCAATGATTTATCACGCTAATCCTCAGGAAAAAGTTGAAGATCAGGATTTCAGCAATAAACAAACTGTTGAATTCCGATGCCCGGATGGCTCGGCTGATGTATACCTTTTACTAGCAGGCCTTACTGTAGCTGCCCGGCATGGTTTAGAAATGAAAGATGCACTTGCTTTCGCTAAAAGAACCTATGTTGATGTAAATATCTTTGATGATGAACATAAAGCCCGTATTGCTGAATTGAAACAATTACCTGTTTCGTGCTGGGATTCTGCCGAAAAACTACTCGAGCAAGGTGATATATACAAGATGTACGACGTTTTTCCACAATCGGTAATTGAAGGAACTGCCCGAAAGTTAAAAAACTTCAATGATAAGGGAATGCTTCAGCGGCTTGAACATGATACTGCTCAACTTCAGGAAACCGTCAAACAGTATTTCCATTGCGGGTAATTCAAATCTGGATTCAAGATTATATTTTGATTTTATGTGTATGCGTTTGCATGCGTTATCTTTCTATTTTTCTGATAGTATGAATTTTCAATAGAAGTGGTATTAATATTAACCGCCATAATGACACATTTGATTATTATTCTACGCCATAATGGCGCATATTTGATGGAAAATAGACATCAAAATGAAGTGGAACAGGAATTGAACTGATATTTACACCTTCAGGACATGATAGTAGTTCTTGGAAGAATAAATAAATCAAATTTGATTAATTAATAAATATAAGGAGGATAATACCATGAATAAGATCGTAAAATGTGGCTATAGACCTACATTCACTTCATTTATTGACGAAATATTTGAAGGTGCTGCGGTAAACACCACCGAAATGTATTACAAACCTGCTGCTAATGTAATAGAAGATGAGAATGGATTCAAAATCGAACTGGCCCTTCCTGGTTTTGAAAAGGAAGAGATCAGCATGAAACTTGAAAAGAACCAGATCACTATTTCTGCCGGCCGCGAAAAAAAGGAATCAGATAAGGAAAACAGGTATTCCTGGAACGAGTTTGGAAAAACCGGAAAATATCGCCGGGTATTCATTCTCCCGGAAACTATTAATGTAGAAGCTATAAATGCTGAATACCGCAACGGAGTTCTTCATATTGAATTGCCTTTGAAAGAAGTTCAACCCATAGTAAGAAGAGAAATAACAATCGCGTAAGCGTCAGAATATCTTCCAAAAAAGTGGCAGTTAGCCGCTTTTTTTAAACAGCTAAATCCAAGATAATTAAAAGAGAACCTATATTTGAGGTCTTTTGCATTTCAAAATTAGAAGTTATTAATAATTTCGCCTCTTCTGTAATTAAGGCACACCTTTCAATGTTTGGTGCCACATTGCTGTTCGGTATAAATTATTGGGTTGCTAAAGGACTGATGCCATATTACCTAGGGTCCCTCCAGATAATCTTTCTCAGGGTAGCTGGAGCTTTGTTCTTATTTTGGACATTGGAGGTCTTCGTTCCTAATTCAAAGGGCTCAATAGACCGGAGAGATTATCCAAGAATAGCCCTTGCCGCCTTACTTGGAATAACTCTAAATCAAATCCTTTTTTTCACGGGATTGAATCTTACTACTCCTGTCGATACTGCACTTATCAATTCCACTAACCCATTATTGGTCTTAGTTTTTTCAGCTTTGCTGATTCGTCAGTCTATTAAACCCATCAAGATAATTGGCATTATTGTAGGAGCTTCCGGCGCAATGATACTTGTTTTGTATGGTCGCAATACCTCACTTGGAGGTGGGAGTTCAGCCGGCAACCACTTTATACTTGCAAACACGATTTGCTGGAGTCTTTACCTAGTAATTGCCAAGCCACTTATGGCAAAGTATCATCCTGTAATTGTCATGAGGTGGATATTTCTTTTCGGATTTCTCTTCGCATTTCCATTTACACTGTTTCCGATCCTAAAAATTCAAACAGCCAATTTTACGCTGGGAACTTGGGGGGCAATTATTTATATAATTATCGGAACAACCTTCCTGGCCTATTTATTTATAACTTATGGATTAAGACGTCTTTCTCCTTCAGTGGTCGCATTTTATACCTATTTGCAGCCTGTAATAGTAGCAGCTATAGGGATTAGTATGTTTGGACAGCACTTTACATTTGTTAAGATCGTTGCGGCATAGCTGGTACTTCTGGGGATTTTTCTAGTAAGCAAACAAACCTAATTAGCAAATAATGAGGTCATTGCAGATACTCTTCCAACCGGGGAGTTCACTTGCATTTTAGATTGAAAAATTCAAATAGAAAAAGCCTGTCCGAAAAACTCGAACAGGCCTGAAATTTTTCTGCTAAAATCTTAGAGGAAATTATGCAGGATGAATAGCTTCTACTGGGCAGACATCAGCGCATGAACCGCAATCGGTGCAAACATCAGCGTCGATTTTATAAATGTCACCTTCGGAGATAGCTTCCACTGGGCATTCGTCAATGCATGTGCCACAAGCGGTGCAGTCGTCAGAAATTACGTAAGCCATTGTTTTAGAGTTTAAGTTAATGCGTGCAAATATATACAGTATTTTTAAACCGGACTGTCAAACAGGGTATTTTTAATTGTTCTAAATTAT
>JANXXZ010000214.1 GCA_025350385.1 Bacteroidales bacterium | reverse complement strand
CGAAATCAATCCGCGCTTTCCATTCCCATCTGCGACAGCCGATAGCGCAAGGCGTTGCGCGTGATGCCCAGCAGCCGGGCGGCTTGGCTCTTGTTTCCATCGGCGCGGCGCAGAGCTTCGCGGATGATGGATTTTTCGTAGTCGTCCAGACTGACTCCATCGGGAAGGAAATGCTCGGCCTGAGTGGCGCGAGCGCGGGAGGTATCGAGCTTGATGTCTGAGGCATCCAGTGTGCCGCCTGAGCTCAACACGATGCTCCGTTCAATCACGTTTTCCAGCTCCCGCACATTGCCCGGCCAACTGTAGGCAATCAACTTCTGCATCGCACTTTCACTGATCTTCACGGCCTGTCCGGCCATGTCCGTGGCGATTTTCTTGACGAAGTGGTCGGCCAGGAATGGGATGTCCTCTTTGCGTTCCCGAAGTGCGGGAATGTTGATCGGCAGTACGTTTAACCGGTAGTACAAATCTTCGCGGAAAGTCCCGTTCTCCAGCGCGACGCGCAGATCCACGTTCGTGGCCGCTAACACACGGACGTCAATGTGGCGGGTCTTGTTGCTGCCCAGCCGCTCGATCTCCCGCTCTTGAAGAACGCGCAGAAGCTTCACCTGAATAGACGGCGGCACGTCTCCAATTTCATCAAGGAACACCGTGCCGGTGTCGGCAAATTCAAACTTCCCGGGCTTGGTGGCCAACGCCCCGGTGAAGGCCCCCTTTTCGTATCCGAAGAGTTCGCTTTCCATTAAATTTTCCGGAAGCGCCGTGCAGTTGATTTTGACAAAAGGTTTGCCGCTGCGGGGTGAGTGGAAATGGATGGCGCGGGCGATCAGGTCTTTACCGACGCCGCTTTCGCCCGCCAGCAGAACGGTGGCTCGCGTGGGCGCCACGCGCATGATGGCGGCGTGAGTGGACGATGAGTTCAGGCCTGCGACAGTACCGAATACCGCCGGCCACATCGTCGGCGACCCGCCCGTGAGCGGGAAGGCGGTGGCGCGAACGGAGTCGCCCGTGGCGGCGTTTCGCCCGAGAGTGACGATGCGATGCCGAGCGGGATCGGCGATCACCTGGTAGATGACGCCATACCAGGCGGGCGCACGGTACTCGCGCCGGCGCCCGTGCTCCATGACGATCACACGGTCGGCGCTGGCCGGAATCCATGCCCACCCGGAGTCGATCGTCGCAAAGGTCGTGACCGTGGAATCGGGCAGGTCCAATCCATTTCGCGGCGCACCGCTGCGGACATCCACCTGCGCGAAGTGCAGGCCATGCGCGGTGAGCGTGGAGACGGCGACCGTGACGGAATCCGACCACACCGTGCCCAGCGGTTCACCCGGCACAGGCAGCGCCGTCTCGGCACCACCTGCAAAAGGCATGATCGAGTAGCGGCCTTCACTCCTGCCATTGGATGTCGGCACTCGGCGATAGACCAGGAGGCAGCCCGTAAAGCTCGCGAACTGGTTCAGCGGAAGAATGTACTCTCCGGTTCGGGGCTGCCCGGGAAACTGGCCGACTGCTCCGAAAGCGATCCTTCACTTTGCGAAATTTACCTGGTTGAGGGCGATTCGGCAGGCGGAACAGCCAAACAGGGCCGTGACCGTAAGTTCCAGGCAATCCTTCCTCTCAGGGGAAAGATCCTGAACGTTGAAAAGGCCATGCCGCACCGTATTTTCGACAGCGAGGAAATAAAGAACATGTTCACGGCGCTGGGTGTTTCCATCGGAACCGATGAGGACTCGAAAGCGCTTAACCTTTCAAAACTCCGCTACCATAAGGTTATCATCATGACCGATGCCGACGTTGACGGTAGCCATATTGCTACACTCATACTCACTTTTTTCTTCCGGTATATGAAAGAGATGATCGAGAACGGCTATGTTTATATTGCTACTCCACCGCTTTACCTCGTCAAAAAAGGCAACAATGAACAGTATTGCTGGACCGAGGAAGAACGACTGGCAATCATAGCTGAAATTTCCAAGGACGGTACCGACAAAGGCATCCGCATCCAACGGTATAAAGGCCTTGGTGAAATGAACGCCGAACAGTTATGGTCAACAACCATGAACCCCGAATTCCGTACTTTACGACAGGTTGAAATCGACAACGGCTCAGAAGCTGACCGTATTTTCAGTATGCTCATGGGTGATGAAGTTCCGCCACGTCGTGAGTTTATTGAGAAAAATGCGAAATACGCTAATATCGATATCTGACAATTGATAATTGACAATTGTTAATTGACAATTGACAATTTAGAGAAACTCCTTCCGGACAACTGGTGGCGTTTTTTTATCCGTTCGAAATTGCCCGGTTCAGGAAGGCATTCAGGGGTTGCATGGCTTTTACCACTTCAAGAACATAATCAGGGTAGTCTTCTGTAACTACCTTTGTGTCGGCAACGGTGCGGGAAACAATAAAACTCCGGTATTTCAGTAAATCAATCTCAGGAAAATCGGCCGGGTAATCTTTGGGCGGTTTCTTCATTTTATCAAAATCATCCAAACCGCTGAAGTATTTCCTGAACTCCTTTAATTCCAATATCTTCCTGAATTCTTCGCTGTTAAAGTAAACCTCGTTCCGCAGTAGTTTCAGCAGTTCGGGCTGGGGCTGGTAAACGCCGCCGGCAATAAAGCTTTCACCCGGTTCCATGTGGATATAATAACCCGGGTAAATGGTCTTTCGCCCGCCACGCCCGATGAATGCCCCAAAATTGGTTTTATAGGGTGTTTTATCTTTCGAGAACCTTACATCCTTAAAGATCCGGAACAGGCAATCCTTCACTTCAGGCGATTGGATCAACGGGTCGATCTTCGAAATGGAAGGAATCAGGCTGGCAATAAATTTCTCCACTTCCTTCTTCGCGTTTTCATAGGCAGTTTTATTTGCCAGGAACCACTCCCTGGTATTGTTTTGCTTCAGTTTAATAAGGAAATCAAATGTCGGTTGTGATATCATAAAAAAGATTATTTGTTAGAATTTGAAAGGATCTTATTATCAATTCCAAAATTACTCACTTCCTGAATAAATTCAGAGAATTTTGCTTATATTAGTACACTATTTTACGGTTGATTATTCTGTTTCAGCTTTTGATAATTTTAATTCATGAAACGATGAAATACACTGGATTCATTTTTATATTCCTTTTCTCCCTTTCATACTCCAGCGTTAATGCGCAATATTGGACTCCTTCAGGAGGGCGGGCATCAGGCATGGGTTCTGCCACGGTTGCCATGAGCGATTTCTGGAGCGTGCATAATAACCAGGCTGGAATGGCTTTCTGCAAAGAGGCAGCTGCCGGCATCTATTATGAAAACCATTTCATGGTCAGAGAATTGGGCTGCCAATCCGGGGCAATCACAATACCTTGTCGGTACGGGGTATTCGGAGTAAACATTGGTTATAGCGGGGACGCATTGTATAATACCATGAATACAGGCCTGGCCTATGCACTGACATTCGGAAGCCGCTTTGCGGCAGGCATCCAGCTTGATTTCCTGCGCACTCATCTTTCCGAAAATTATGGCAACCGAAGTATGGCGACATTCGAGGCAGGAATTCTCACCAAAATAACCGAAGATCTTACTTTCGGAGCCCATGTGTTTAACCCTGTAAGGACGAAACTCGAAGAATATAATGACGGGCGGGTCCCATCTGTAATGAACGCAGGATTATGTTATACTTTTTCCGATATTCTTTGCATAACAGCTGAAGCATATAAAAATTCCGATCTGCCAATGGAATTCCTGTCAGGTGCCGAATATAAGTTTTTCAAAAATGGCATTATCCGCGCCGGTATGGCAACCAACCCCTTCAGGTATAGTTTCGGTTTCGGGCTGGTACTTAATAAGCTCAGCCTTGACATTTCTTCCACTATACACGAAACACTTGGCTATTCCCCCCAATGCTCATTGTATTATACATTCGGGAAATAAGCAAATACTTTTCCCGGGATTCCGGTTAAAAATTATAGTATACCTGATTTTAGTATAATCTGATAAACCTAATGATGCATATGTTATTCAAAAGACTTTTCGGTTTCATAATGCTCCTGATTCCCTTAATTATTCATTCACAAAATCAGGACTCCATATTGCAGCAGGGAATCAATCCGCTGGAGCAGAGAATTGAGTATTACACCGAACAAGCGGATGCTGAGGTCGATTTCAGCGAATGGGTTGATGAACTTGAGATGCTGAAAATCAAACCGGTAAACCTCAACTCAACTGACCAAAATGAACTGAGGCGGCTTTTAGTTCTGAATGAACTACAAATCCAGAACCTTCTTGCCTATACCAGAGAATTCGGGCAGCTGGCTTCAATCTATGAACTCCAGGTTGTTGACGGGTTTAATGAAGAAGTTGTTCAGCAGTTATTACCTTATATCACGCTAACAAACTTCCAATCAGACAGATTTAGTTTAAAGAAAGCCATGCGTTATGGCAGACCCGAAATAATGACAAGGTATCAGCGTGTTCTTGAACAACAGCAGGGATTTGCAAACGTCTCGGACAGCATCAGGGCATTACATCCGAATGATTATTACCTGGGCAGCGCTGATGCTCTATACATAAGGTTTTTATATAACTACCGCGACCGGTTTCAGCTAGGAATAGTTGCCGAAAAGGATGCCGGAGAAACATTTCTGCCTGAAACAGACACACTAAGGAAAGGTTTTGATTTTTATTCGGCTCACCTGTACTTAAAGGATGCAGGGAAACTGAAATACCTGGCCCTGGGCGATTATCATGTTCAGTTTGGGCAGGGTTTGACTCTTTGGACAGGCCTTTCCTTCAGCAAAGCGCCGGGCTCGGTCACCATGCGGAAACGGGCAGCAGCAGTGAGGCCGCATCAGTCATCCAACGAATATGCCTTCATGCGAGGAGCAGCCGCAACATATGCCTTCAATAGGATTGAAATCACCGGCTTTTATTCGAACCGAAAAAGGGATGCAAATCTCCTTGAACCTGATTCATTATCAAACTTCGAAGAATTCGTGAGCTCCCTCCAGGAAACAGGCTACCACCGAACTCCTGGAGAATTGGCCGACAGGAACGCAATAAGAGAACAACTTATGGGCGGACATATCAGTTACAACGGAAACAGGCTGAGAGCCGGAATAACAGCCTACCACTCAGAATATGACAAGGAATTTAAATCACAACAGAACGAATACAATAAATTTCAACTGAGCTTAACATCAAATACCTACGCGGGAATTGATTACAGTTATTCATACAAACGCCTGACCCTTTATGGCGAAGGGACAAAACAGTTTAAGGGAGGCTTAGCCTTTATCCAGGGACTTTCCTTTACTCCTGATCCGCGACTTTCGCTGGCAATGATATACCGGAATTACCCACGCAATTATCTGAATAAACTGTCAGCCGCCTTTGGAGAGGGAAGCAACAGCACCAGCGAAAAAGGCCTTTATATGGGATTAGTCACAACACCCGTACAAAATATTTCCATTTCGGCTTTTGCGGATTTTTTCAGTTATCCCTGGCTTCATTACAGGGTGGATGCACCCTCAGTCGGAAAGGAATATTCAGTTCAACTCTCGTATAGCCTCAGGCAGAGAGGTGAAATGCTGATCCGCTACAGACAGACGAAGAATCCGCTCAATGTTGCCCGTGAAGATTCTCCTTCTTTCCAGGTTTCTTTAACAACACGCTCATATTACCAATGGCAACTCAGGTACCAGGCGCTTCCCTGGCTTAATCTAAGCAACAGGGTTTATTATTTACATCGGACAGCACCTGGCAGTCGCGGCGAGAACGGATATTTTATCAGCCAGGATTTCCAGGTGAAACCTTCCGAAAAACAATGGACTGTAAGTGCCCGCTATGCCTTGTTCGATGCTGATTCGTATGATTCACGGATTTATGCCTACGAAAACGATGTACCCAATTCATTTTCCGTCCCTTCGCTGTCAGGAAAAGGAAGCCGTATTTACGTGATGGTTAAAATCAGGTTGATTGGCCGATGTGATTTATGGCTGCGGTACGCGCAGACCTGGTATTCCAATATTCATCAAATTTCCACCGGCCCCGCGTTAATTGAAGGCAACCGGAAAAGTGATGTGAAAGTGATGCTGAAGATCAAATTCTGACATTTTCATACTCCTTCACTTTTTAGATGAATTCCAAATAGCGGTAGTGTTGCCAAATGCGATTGTACAACAATAGAAGTTGGCTATATTTGTCCGGCAAACATCCCTTTCGTTTAAGTAACTAAAACCTGAAACTTATGTTTAAACAACATCCGCGAGGACTCATCGTCGCTTTTTTTGCCAACATGGGCGAACGCTTCGGCTTTTATACCATGATGGCTATCCTGGTATTGTTCCTGCAAGCTAAATACGGCCTCACTGAGGACAAAGCAGGAGGGATATACAGTTGGTTTTATTTCGCAATTTATGCGCTGGCACTCATTGGCGGAATATTAGCCGATTATACCAAAAAGTATAAAACGGTGATTCTGGTTGGTCAGATAGTTATGTTTGTCGGCTATGCATTGATGGCTGTACCTGGCCTCTCGCTCACAATCACTGTAGTCGGGTTATTCACTATTGCGCTGGGGAATGGTTTGTTCAAAGGAAATTTGCAAGCTGTTGTGGGCCAGATGTATGATGATCCGAAGTATTCAAAACTCCGTGATTCAGCTTACATGGTTTTTTATATGGGTATAAATGTTGGGGCATTCTTCGCACCTTTTGCTGCTACCGGAGTTCGGAACTGGTGGCTTAAATCAAATGGTTTCCTGCACGATGGCAGCCTTCCCGCTATTTGTCATCAATACATTAACGGCACCATCAAGGATGCTGCCGAACTTCAGACACTTGCGGATAAAGTTAGCATAGCAGGTCCTGTTACCGATCTTTCAGCATTTGCCCATACTTACCTTGAGGTTTTTTCAAGGGGTTATAATTATGCCTTCGGAATCGCCGCCATTGCTATGGTGATATCATTGCTGGTTTACGTTTTCTATAGGAAACTATTACCCAACAAGGAGAAAGCCGTGCCCGGCACTGTCGTAAAAATGGATATAAAACCCATGACAGTTTTTCTTTCCCTGTTAGCTGCTGGTATTACAGCTTTCCTGGTAAGTCTTTTAAAAGACTGGACAACAGGTATGGCATTCGGGCTGTTTGCAGCCTTTGTTACCTGGATATTCCTGGTTGCCGACAAAGAAGAAAAGCCCAGGATTACCGCGCTGATCATGGTATTTTTCGTGGTTATCTTCTTCTGGATGTCTTTCCATCAGAACGGTCTCACGCTTACTTTTTTCGCCCGCGACTATACAGCGAAATTCGTTGACCCATTCACCTATATGTTTTTCACACTTGAGAACATTCTCTCTGTAATAGCCTTTATTGCAGGAATTGTGTTACTGGCAGGCAAGAAGAGCAGCAACCAGACCAGGATGATCGGTGCATTCCTGTTGCTTGCGGGAGCAGGATTTGCAATCTATTTCTATAGTCGTGCAGTGGCTCTTAATGCAATATCACCTGAAATTTTCCAGTCATTTAACCCTCTGTTCATCGTTTCCCTCACCTTTTTAGTAATGGCAATATTTGCCTGGCTTAATAAGAAAGGTATTGAACCATCAACCCCGAAGAAAATAGGCATAGGGATGATTATAGCTGCAATAGGGTTTGCTGTAATCCTGGTTGCCTCGTTAAACCTTATTTCTCCGCATGACCTGAAATTCGTTGATGCTTCCGGTGCAATAAAATACAACCCGGTTCCTGATTCATCACGGGTAATGCCTTACTGGTTAATGAGTTCTTACCTGATCCTCACGATAGCCGAACTGTTCCTGAGTCCAATGGGTCTGTCGTTCGTATCAAAGGTTGCTCCAACCCGTTTCCAGGGACTTATGCAGGGAGGCTGGCTGTTGGCCACTGCCGTCGGAAATAAGCTGCTGTTTATCGGCAGCACTTTCTGGGGAAAACTTGACCTTTGGCAATTATGGCTGATCTTTATCGTTTGCTGCATTCTATCAGCCGCTTTCGTATTCAGTATTATCAAGCGACTGGAGAAAGCGACGCTGTAACCAAATAACTGTATCTTTGAAAGGCTGTATCTTACCGGTACGGCCTTTTTCTTTCTTAATCCATGACTTCAGAAAATTACCCCTGGCATCATTCCCGTCGGTATAATTCCTATGCCGAGTACTTCAAAAGGGAGTTTGGGCAACGTGTGCAGAAGGTAACACTGGATGCCGGGTTTACCTGCCCTAACCGCGATGGCTCCAAAGGAACTGGCGGCTGCACGTATTGCAACAACGATGCATTCAATCCATCCTATTGCCAGCCGGGGAAAAGCATTACCCAGCAGATAACTGAAGGTGTAGAATTTCATAGAGTCCGTTACCGAAGGGCCGGGAATTACCTGGCCTATTTCCAGGCTTATTCAAATACCTATGCCCCTCTTCCCCTGCTAAAAAAGCTGTATGACGAAGCCCTCTCCTACCCGGGGGTAATCGGTTTGGTGATCGGCACCCGGCCCGATTGCGTTGATGATGAAAAGCTGGAATATTTCGCCTCACTTGCAAAAAAATATTATATCATCCTGGAATATGGAATAGAATCATGCTATAACCCTACTCTCCAACGAATTAACCGCCAGCATACCTATGAAGAATCCGTTGAAGCCATTCAAAAAACGGCTTCCTATGGAATAAAAACCGGGGTACATGTGATATTTGGACTTCCCGGTGAAACACCTGATGAAATGTTAGCCGAAGCTGCTATCCTGTCAAAACTTCCACTCGGCAATATCAAGTTTCACCAATTGCAGATCATTAAAAACACGGTAATGAGCCGTGAGTATTCTCAAAACCCGGATCAGTTCAACCTTTTTACCCTTGAGGGTTATATCAGTTTTATAATCCGTTTTATCGAGCAACTGAATCCTTCCTTTGTAATTGAACGGTTCACCAGCGAAGCGCCGCCACGTTTCCAGGCAGGACCCTCGTGGGGCAAACTACGCACCGACCAGGTAAATATTTTAATCGAAAAAAAGCTTGAAGAACGCAATACCTGGCAGGGAAGATTATATAATCTTGATTCCTGATTCTTGTTACGGCTGTTTTCTATTCCTGATAAACCTACTAAAATTATATTGTTTTCATCCGTACGATTCCCGATACATTCATATGCGAAAAATTAATAATTCTGAATCCGACAACTTCCAATCTGCCATTTCTACCCTATTAATTATTAATCTTAAACGTATATTTTAAATTGCGTAAAAAAACAAGTCAATAGCAGCTTTCTTATTTGTTATATTTGTAAGACCAATCCTCTTATTAACCAATATTTTAAAACCATGAAAAAATTTACTCTATTCTTTGTGATGATCCTCTTGTCATCATTGATTACTGTAGCTCAAAAAATAAGCCAGCAGCCGAACACTTCACCAAAGGTCATGTTATCGCCCTTGACTGATTTCACCGAGTTTAGCGATAACTTCGAAAGTGGAATCGCAAACTGGACAACTACCGCCCTTTGGGGGTTAACTACAGTAAAAGCTAATTCACCAACCCATTCATTGAGTGAAAGTCCTACAGGTAACTATACCAACAATCAGACTTCCTATTGTACAATGGCAGCAGGCATTGATCTAACGGCTAAAATGTCAGCCCAGCTTTCTTTCTATGCCCAGTACCAGATTGAAGCCGGTTTCGATTATATGTATGTGGATGTGTCAAACGATGACTTTGCAACGTATACAAACCTTGCAGTTTTCGATGGTGTTCTTACCACCTGGACGCAATTTACCTATTCATTGGGCGGATTCGTCGGACCAGGAAATAATAATGTGAAAGTGCGTTTTCGTTTTATCTCGGACCAGGGATTCGTGATGGACGGGATGTACATAGATGATTTCCTGATCACCAGTTCCGATGAAGACCATTCACCTCCTTTAGTTCTTACCACGCCTCCTCAGTTTTATGAAGGAAGCCTCGGAGAATTTGTTGTTGAAGCCGACATCATTGATATCTCCGGATTATCAGTCGTAGAATGCGCATATACCGTTGATGGGAACGCACATACACCGGTTACCGGCGTAAACACGGGCGGTAATCATTACACCTTTACCATACCAGGCCAAAGTGCAGGGTCGAATGTTGAATATGTTTTAACAGCTACTGATGCCTCACCTTTTGCTAACACTGTATCAACTATTCCCGCATATTACATTGCAGGTGAATACTACAAATATGACAATGCACAGGTTGACTATTTCGTTTCATTTATGGCCGGAACCGGTGCTTCAGTCGTATTCTCACTGAATGGCCCTACACATCTTGCCACTGCGCTGATCCGAAATTACATGGACAATAGCCATAATAACAGCCCGATGATGTTCCATGTATGGACTGCCGGACCTTCCGGACCCGATGCTGATATGATAACTCCGTTCCAGGTGACGGCCGAAGCCACTCTTACCAATACTTCGCCCATGACCCGGATCGACCTGCGACCTTATCAGTCGCAGCTGAATAACCTGTCCGGAGATATTTTCATAGGATTTACAGTTGATAATGATACCGTAAATCTGACTGAAACCAGCCCAGGCATTGCAGGAAGATCCCTTGCATTCGACGGCGCAGCTTGGACAACCCAGGATGCCGATTATCATTTCCGTCTGATCACTACCGGATCAGGAGTGGGCATTCCTGAATTATCCGGTAATGAGATGAAACTTTATCCCAATCCTATGAACCATTATTCATTTGTACAGTTCAGCAGTGATGTCCGGAAACCTTATGCTGAACTTTATACTATAATCGGAAAACGGATCCCACTGAAACAGGTTGCTGAAGGAAACCGTATCCAGATCCTCCGAGGCAACCTTGCTTCAGGAGTATATATGCTTAAAGTTTATGATGATAATAAATTGATCAGCCAGAAAAAACTGGTCATCAATTAGTTGATTCCTTGATAAATTAAAAAACCCGCCCTGCAGAAATTAAGCAGGGCGGGTTTTTTGTTGAAATAATTCACAATCAATCTATTGTCTTTCTTATTCTTTTTCTTTTTTTAAGTTTGAATCATCAGCCTTTACCGGGAAACGGCCGGCATCTTTCAGTGCCCGGCTGATGACCCACTCCAGTTGACCATTGGAACTGCGAAACTCATCCGCAGCCCACCGCTCAATAGCTTTCATCAGATCTTCGTTTATACGGAGGGCAAAAACTTTCTTCACAGGCATACTATCATTATTTTATATCGGCTTCATCATCTTTTCAACTGCCCGGCGCATCTCACCCGGTTTTTTTGTTCCAAACGTATATTTCCTCCCGCTCTTAAGGATCAGAACCAGTCCGGTTGAACCACTCACAGTATAAGCTGTATTCCGCCAACGGAAACGCAATCCCCATCCGCCATATTCAAGAAGAGGGTGGTACTTTTTTACTTCAAAACTAGCTATTGCTGAGGGTGCAATTGATCTGAATGAATTGATAAACGGGAAAAATTTATAGTACAATCCATCCGAATGTATTTCTGTTATAAGTTTAGCACTGAATAACAAGGCAAAAATAAACCCCAGAAGTAGAATAATTCCTATCCCGGTTAGCAGCAACCCGTTGTCCGTTACAGGTTTATCGCCCCATGGTCTGCCAAGGTACAACTGCTGGTAGAAAGCCTGCCCAAAGTTCACTGCACTCCACAACCAGACAGGGATGATTATCCAGGTCACATAATTTTGACGGAGATATTGCTCTTCTTTAAATAGTAGATTATCCATGGGAGAAATTAT
>JANXXZ010000210.1 GCA_025350385.1 Bacteroidales bacterium | reverse complement strand
CTAAAAGGCAGCTCTTTTTTATCAGAACAAACTTGCAGGATTCAGATTGATAAATTCTTCCCACCGTATTCCCTGTTTACCTACCAACATCACTTTGGCATCAGGGTAAAGTTTCCTGAATTGTTCCATGCCGGCGCGTCGCTCGAGGTAGCCGCTCTTTACTTCCAGAGCTAAAATCTTTCCTTTATTAACCAACACAAAATCAACTTCATAGTTGCCCTCCCGCCAGTAATGAAGACTGTAATTCCCGGCTAAGGCATTATTCAAAAGATGCGCGCCTACTGTCGATTCAACCACCCTTCCCCATTTTGCCGGATCCATGCGCGCTTCACTGAAGTTCACCGGGTTTAGTGCCCCCAGGTAAGCAGTATTATGCACCTGGAACTTGGGGCTTGAGGACCTCTTCCTGGCCTTATCACGGCTGAATTTTTCAAGTCCGCCCAGTAAACCGGCCGAATCCAGCAGGGAGAGATAATTGGACAACGTTGTGGTATTCCCTGCATCCAGTAATTGCCCCAGTATTTTGTTGAACGCCAGGATCTGCCCTGAATAGGAACAGCCGATATCGAATAATCTTCTCATGAGTGCAGGTTTATCCACCCGCGATAGCATAAGAATATCTCTTGAAATGGAAGTTTCAGCCAGTGAATCCCATATATACCTTTTCCACCTGGTTTCATTGGTAATTAAGTCGGCGGAACCCGGGTATCCGCCATACCAGGCATATTGATCTGCTGACCAGCCAAAAGCTTCATTCATCTCTGAATACGGCCAATGCCCGATGTACATGGTTTCAAACCTTCCTGCCATGCTTTCGGTGAGGCCAGCCTGCAATAATAACCTTGAAGAGCCGGACAGTACTACCTGGAGGGGAACCTGGTTCCGGCTATCTTCATCCCACAACCTCTTAACCGTTTCACTCCAGTTGGGGACCTTCTGAATTTCGTCGATTACAAGCACGTATTTTTGAGCATTCTCCTGCACCATTAACAGATGTGCCTTCTCCCATTGCTGTTCGATCCACAAACTACCCGGACCGGCTACCTCATCAGCGGCCACATAATGCCCTTTGATTCCGGGTTCCTGTAATGCCTGCAGAACAAGAGTAGTCTTTCCGGTTTGCCTGGGGCCTGCCAATACCTGGATAAATTTCCGTTTCTCTTTCAATCGCTTAATAAGGGATTGTAAAAGAGCTCTTTTGATCATTGTGCTGTTATATTACTTTCAGTATACTAAATTACATAGAATAATGAGTTATTTTACATTTTTTATTAAGTTATTTTATTCTCTTGACTGAGTAAATAAATTATTATCAATTTAACTAATTGATTGTGTGTTTGTTATTGGCTATTTGAAGAATTATTTTAGCGCTAAATCAGTCCTGAAAACAGATTACTTTTTAAGTTAAATCAAGCCGATTCTCCGTTAACCAGTATCTGATGGTATTCCCATGAGTCATTTATTAGGATAATCAGAGATCCCGCCTGAAAAATATTATGTAAGTTTGGAACTCTTATAATTACTGTGTTTTACAACTACTCATATAGCAACTGAAAATGAAAGTAAAATTTATCGGCGCTGCCCGCGAAGTTACCGGCAGTAAACACCTCATCACCACCGAAAGCGGTAAAAAAATCCTTCTTGATTGTGGGATGTTCCAGGGGAAAGGATTGGAAACTGACGCAGCAAACCGAAACCTTGGGTTTGACCCCGCTGAGATTGATCATATCATTCTTACACACAGCCATATTGATCATACAGGACTTATCCCTTATGTATATAAAAACGGGTTCCGGGGCTCGGTGATCTGCACCCATGCTACCCGCTCACTTTGTGCCATAATGTTGCCCGACAGCGGCTTCATACAGGAACATGACGTGCTCTGGTTTAACAAAAAACGGGCGCGACAGGGACTACCACCAGTAGAACCTATTTACCGGAAAGCTGATGCTGATGCCTGTATGAACCTGTTTATAGGCGTTCCATATGATCTGAAATTCCAGATTGATGCAAATACTAGGGTTAAATTCACCAATACCGGGCATATGCTCGGGAGCGCTGTAGCAAACATCGAAATCACCGAAAACGGCAAAACTACCCGGATTGCCTATACCGGTGATATTGGTCGTCCTTCAAGTCGTATTCTGCATTCTCCTGTTTCTTTCCCGCAATGTGATTACCTGATTACCGAATCAACTTACGGGAATCGACTTCACCCGGCCAATGAAGTGGCAGAAAGTGAATTGTTAAGGGTTGTAACCGATACCTGCGTGCAAAAAGGAGGAAAGCTCATCATTCCTTCATTTGCCATAGGCAGGACCCAGGAAGTTGTGTTTGCACTGAATAACTTCTACAATGCCGGGAAGCTTCCAAAAATCGATATTTATGTAGACAGTCCGCTTGCCGTTAACGCAACAGAGATTTTCCGACTCTACCCCGATTGCCTCAATGAAGATGTTAAAACCGTGCTTGAAACCGATCCTGATCCTTTTGGTTTTAGCTCGTTGCATTACATCAAAGCAGTTGAAGATTCCAAAAGACTAAACTTCATTAAAAAACCCTGTGTAATCATTTCCGCCTCGGGCATGATGGAAGCAGGCAGGGTAAAACACCACCTTGCGAATAATATATCAGATCCGCGAAATACTATCCTGGCAGTTGGATATTGTTCTCCCCGAACCCTGGGATCGCGGATCCTGAGCGGGGCAAAGGAAGTCTCCATTTTCGGCGAAAAGCATGAAGTAAGAGCGGATGTTGAACACATTGAAGCATTCAGCGGTCACGGCGATTATAATGAAATGAAAAGTTTTATCAGCTGCCAGGACAAAACTCAGATAAGAAAACTATTCCTGGTACACGGCGAATATGAAGCGCAGCTATTTTATAAAGGACAACTTGAAAATGCCGGGTTCCACGACATCAGCATCCCTGAAAGCGGTAATGAAGTTGAGTTATAGCAACAGTTTTGCCAAGGCTATCTGAGCTTATCCGGAATAACCATTTCCTGGTCTTCTATGTCCAACATTTTCGTATCGTTTATGTAAACGAAGGATATTATGAAGTCAATCTATGAGATGATTGGTGCCCCGCAGCAATGGAAACAGCCGCACCTTATGGAACCGGCATTTGAATTAATGCGCAATGATGAAATAATTGCAACTCTCCGGTTTAAGAACGGGTTCGGCTCCTCAGCCACAGGCACAGCTGCTAATGGCTGCTGGACTTTCAAAACTCAGGGATTCCTGAAGTCCTATGTTACCATCAGGGAGCAGGGCAACGAGAACAACCTGGCCATTTTCCGAAACAATACCTGGAGCGGAGGCGGCACCCTTGAATTTCCCAACGGACGCAGGTACCCGGCAAATTCAAATTACTGGCACGCAGAGTTTGAATTCAGGAATGAATCGGGAGAATCACTCATGAAGTTCACGAATATAGGCGGATTTAAGCTCCATGCCCATCTTGATATTTTTCCTTTGGCCTCAGATCTTAAGGAAACATCATTGCTTGCCATTCTGGGTTGGTACCTTGCCGTGATGACCAGTCGTGAAGGTGAAGTTGTGGCAGGGCTGGTGTGAGACCGGTATCAGGATTGTTCTAAAAATGAATGATTACCGAATATTAATTCTAAAGATACGGCAGGAGTAACACTCTTCTCTATAGCATTTACCCTGATTTCCTTCCTTTGGGCCATCAATACAGGAAGTGAGACTGACCTCATTACTGTGAATAAAGAAATCCTCTAAAACTTGTTATTACGTTGTTTTTAGATCTTTCACTTCACAACTTTAATAATCCAGATATCCTGCTGAGGCTTGCCGTTAGTAATTTCACCTTCAACATGCTCAAGAACCTGGTGAGGACCGAAAAGCTTTTTTACAAATGGCAGGGGATGAAAGGCTGCAAAAGTTCTGTGGCCGACTTTCGTATTTCCTTTAATGGTTAGTTGGCCTGCATTAAATATCTTTTGTTCCGGAGGAGTAAGCTTTGATATAAAAGCCTTGCCATGTAAGGTCAGGAAAATAACAGCCCCGCTTTTGGAAATCCTGATCAGTTCATCGAACCATTTATAATGTAAATCTTTGGGAAGGTGCGTAAAGATTGAGATGCCATAAATGATATCAAACGAGTCATTGACATACGGAAGAGGCGGGTAAGTAAGGTTCTGGTTGAAATTAACCCCCTTAATCGCCTTCCGGTCCCAGGCAATTGATTTCAGATTATAATCGGTGCCATAGACTGAACAGGATTTATCAAGTAATTCAGGAAGATGCCTTACAATTCTTGCCGGTCCGCAACCCCAATCCAGGATATTAATATTCTTCAGCTCAAGGTACTTTTTAAAGTAATTAAGTAACCAGGCAGCAGTCTCCTTACTGTCAAAATAGTATTTAGTATAATCAAAGTTAAACGACTCATAAATAAGATATGCAGGAGGAAGCGCTATCATTGGGTTTTCCTTCATAAACCTACTGCTGTCCTTCAGCTTCTTAATAAAATGGATATAAAACCTGATTTTATCCGTGTAAAACAGAATGCCTAATTGCCTTAACAGGTTTGAGATGATTGTTCTCATTAAGTTTTTGCGGCAAAGATACCCGATTTAAAAAATGAATGAGTAAATGCACTCACATATAGGAAAATATCCGGAGCGAAAAAGCGTATTTTGATACCTTTGCATCCTATTTTCAGATTATGAACAACAACCTTTTCGTATACAATACTTTAAGCCGCAGCAAAGAACGATTTGTACCCATTCACCTCAACCATGCCGGGATGTATGTATGCGGCCCTACCGTATATGGCGATGCGCACCTTGGGCATGCCCGGCCTGCCATTACCTTCGACCTGGTGTTTCGTTACCTGTTGTACCTGGGATATAAAGTGCGTTATGTCAGGAATATTACCGATGTCGGCCACCTCGAAAACGATGCCGATGAAGGCGAGGATAAAATAGCCAAGAAAGCAAGGCTGGAGGAACTGGAACCGATGGAAGTGGTGCAATATTTCACTGATCGCTACCATGACAATATAGACAGGTTAAATGTGAAGAAACCAAGCATCGAACCTCGTGCTTCAGGCCACATGATCGAGCAGATCAATATGATCAGGGAGATATTTGATGCCGGGTTTGCCTATGAAAGCAACGGTTCTGTTTATTTCGACGTTGAAAAATACAACAAGACAAACCACTATGGAATCCTGAGTGGCCGGGTGCTTGAGGATTTACTCTCAAACACCCGCGACCTGGAAAGCCAGGATGAAAAACGCAATAGTTTCGATTTCGCCTTGTGGAAAAAAGCCCAGCCCGAACATATCATGCGCTGGCCATCCCCCTGGAGCGATGGATTTCCCGGGTGGCATCTCGAGTGTTCAGCTATGAGTTCAAAATACCTGGGCGAACAATTTGATATCCATGGAGGCGGCATGGACCTGCTTTTCCCGCACCACGAATCGGAAATTGCACAAAGCACAGTTTGTTTTCATAAAGCACCTGCCCGGTATTGGATGCACAACAATATGATCACTATCAACGGGCAGAAAATGGGCAAATCGCTGGGGAATTTCATTACCCTGGATGAGTTGTTCGCCGGGACACACCATGCTCTGGAACAGGCCTACAGCCCTATGACCATACGTTTTTTCATCCTCCAGGCCCATTACCGCTCCCCCCTTGATTTCGGAAATGAGGCGCTGCAGGCAGCCGAAAAAGGGTTCAACAAGCTGATGAAGGCCATGGAAACCCTTGAAAAGTTAGTTCCGGGCGCTGACTCCACTTCCGATATTGCCACCCTGGAGGCAAAATGCTATGAAGCCATGAATGATGACTTCAACAGCCCGATCGTGATCGCAAACCTGTTTGAAGGAGTCCGGATCATCAATTCGGTGTATGATAAAAAGGAAAGCCTAACCGGGGCTGATCTTGAGAAATTAAAAGCACTTTTCAAAAGCTTCATCATTGATATCCTGGGCCTGTTGCCCGAAACCGATCCGACAGCCGGCATCCAGCTTGTAGATGACCTGATGCAGGTAATCCTGGAAATCCGTAAAAACGCCCGCACAAACAAGGATTGGGCCACCAGTGATAAGATCCGCGATGAACTGGCCAGGGTCAAAATCTCGGTGAAAGATACCAAGGATGGAGCAAGTTGGAGTATTGAATAGCTAAATATATGAATACTACCAATCCCCAGGTTTCATTGCCCGAAGAAATTGTTTTGCAAAAAATTTTATTCATTCGGGGACAGAAAGTAATGTTGGATGCTGATCTGGCAGAACTATATGGTATCCCTACCAAGGTGATGAAACAAGCAGTGAAAAGAAATCTAAGTCGTTTCCCCGCGGAGTTTATGTTTGTTCTTACTAGTGCTGAGTTTAAAAACTTGAGGTCACAGTTTGTGACCTCAAGTTGGGGTGGTGGCCGGTATCTTCCTATGGTTTTTACCGAACAAGGTGTTGCCATGCTATCAAGTATTCTGAATAGCGAGCGGGCAATTCTGGTGAACATCGGGATAATTAGAATATTTGTTAAGCTTCGGGGGCTGCTACGCACATCTGATTCAATTATTGCACAACTTAAGGATTTGGAAAAGAAGTTTGGAGAACACGATCAAGCTATTTCCGACATTTTCGAATATCTTAAAGAACTTGAAAAAGATAAAACAGAGGAAACGGATTTTAAAAACAGAAAACGTATCGGATTTTTGTCAAAAGATGATAAATAAAGTTCATTAATTCAATTAACCAACCACCAGATGAAATCATTTAAAACATTCCTATTACTGCTTGCAATCACCGCATTGATAAGCAGTTGCACCAACAAAAAAGAACAAATGGAAAAAGAGCTGCGTGCGTTTATTACAAAATTCGATTCAACGGTGCAGCCGTTGATGAAAGAATCCAATCTGGCCTACTGGAATGCTTCCATAAGCGGGAACGGTGATGACTGGAAAAAGTCAGAAAAACTGAGTATTGAACTGACCAGGGTTTTCGCCAATAAGGATGACTTTGCAACTCTGAAGAAAATCAAGGAATCGGGAACAATCACCGACGAACTGATGAAGCGGCAGCTGGAAGTTATGTACAACAGCTACCTCAGCAACCAGGTGGATACGGCAAAACTGAATGCTGTAATCAAGATGCAGACAGAGATTGAACAGAAATATTCAAACTTCCGTGCCGATGTGAATGGCAAGAAACTTACGGATAATGATGTGGAAGAAATCCTGAAAAAATCAACCGTTTCGGCCGATCTGCAGAAAGCCTGGGAAGGTCATAAAGCCATCGGCCCGGTTGTGGCTAATGATATCAGGAACCTTGTGAAGAAACGCAATGAAATAGCAAAGGAACTCGGGTTCAGCAACTACCATGAAATGAGCCTGAAACTCAGCGAGCAGGATCCTGCCGAAATCAGCAAACTGTTTGATGAACTGGACACGCTCACCCGCGGTGCTTTTGCGGGTTTGAAGGACGAAATTGATACTTACCTGGCCAAACGCGATAATGTGAAGAAAGAAGACCTCATGCCCTGGCATTACCAGAACCGATTTTTCCAGGAAGCACCGGCCATCTATAGCGTTGACCTCGATAAATATTATAAAGGAAAGAATATTGAAAAGCTGGTTACTGATTATTATACCAGTATCGGGCTTGATATCTCCTCGATGATCAGTAAAAGTGACCTTTACGAGAAACCAGGTAAAAACCAACATGCCTATTGTATTGATATTGATAATCACGGCGATGTGCGGGTACTTGGAAACATCAAACCCAACTACAACTGGATGGGAACTATGCTGCATGAATTCGGGCACGCCAATTATGACAAATACATTGACCCGACGCTGCCTTTTTCACTCCGCAATCCTGCCCACACATTCACAACCGAAGCCATTGCCATGTTTTTCGGCCGTATGGCAAGCAACCCGAGGTTCCTGGTTGATATGAAACTTGCAGATGCAGCCGAAGCCAAAAAGGTTGCCGATGAAAGTTTCAAGGTGCTGCGCCTCGAACAACTGACCTTCAGCCGCTGGGCCCAGGTAATGTATCGTTTTGAGAAGAGCCTTTATGAAAACCCTGACCAGGACCTGAATACACTCTGGTGGAACCTTGTTGAAAAATACCAGATGATCAAACGTCCGGCCGGGCGTAATCAACCCGACTGGGCAAGCAAGATCCATATTGCCACTTCACCCTGCTACTACCATAACTACCTGCTTGGGGAACTGCTTGCATCGCAGCTGAATAATTACATAGCCAGTAAGGTGCTCAGGTCGGATGATTTCAGGCAGAGCTATTATGGCAAAAAGGAAGTAGGAAAATACCTCATTGACAATGTATTCATGCCAGGTTCGCGCTGGAGTTGGAACGAAATGATCGAAAAAGCTACAGGCGAAAAACTTACTGCAAAGTACTATGCCGGGCAGTTTGTGAAATAATCAAAGCATACTTTTTACTAAAAAAACCGCCGGTAATTACCCGGCGGTTTTTTTGTTTCCCTGTGAATAAATGATTGCATCGTTTAGACCTGTAATTATGATTCGTTATTCAGATTTTGTGGTTTCGTCAACAAAAACACTTGTATGTTTATTGCTCCAGTCCATAGTTTGATATCTTTGCTTTGAGTATTGGTTTTTTGGAGTATGTTACAGCCAGCACTTTACACATTTCCTGTTGGTTTATTTTATTAAAAATCCGAAATATGAAAAAACATTGGCTGCTCCCCGGCCTGTTGGTATTAATAATCCTTGTTTCGTGTAAGAAACCTGTTGAAAACACAGCAACTGAATTAAAGGTTTCGAAAATAGTGTTTAAGGATCTGAACGATTTAACTGATTCCGCAGTTTTCATGTTCGACTACTCTGTTGACAAAGAGATAATAATCAAGTGTTTATATGCTGGCAATGATTATTCCCGGATCATTTATCGGTTTGATAATCAGGCAAGAGTAGCCGAAATCCAACTTAAAAACGCGACAGGTATCCTGCTTTATCAGACGTCGATAACTTACAATAACAACACTGCAGTATGCCTCAGAATTGATCATACCACAGCCGTTCCCTATGCTGAAGATTCAATCGTTTATTCGCTGGGTAATGATGGATTCCCGATCCAGGCAGTTCATTATTCCGATCCTGAATTTGGCTGGTCACCCGATATGCTCTACCGGTATTACTGGCAGAATGGCGACCTGGTCAGGGTGGTTAAACAATATTCTTCCAGCCATGATACTACTGAAATAACTTACGAAAACGGGCTTAATCCCTTACATTTCAGCAATTTACCACTCGCTTTCCCCGAGGAAGGAGATGATGCCTTTTTATTGTGCAATCAACATCTTACAATGAACTGGATGGAAGGAAATGCATTTATTATTAAAACCGAATCTGTTGAATACAATTCGGATAATTATCCCGTTAAGATTGTAAAAAACTTGCCCGGATTCTCGGGTGAGAAATTTGAATACCGGCTGGAGTATATTCCAAAATAAAAATGCACCGTGAAAATTGGATTTATACCTGGGCCCAGGCATTAAATCAAGGAGGCTACCCTATCAGAGTAGCCTCCTTTAAATTATGATCACTCAGATTAATCAGCGTACGATGTTAATTTTCCTGAACACACTATTGTTGGGACTCCTGAGAATAACAAAATAGGCTCCGGATTGCGCGTTTTTCAGATCGATGTTAGTAGTAAATGTACCGTCAAGTACTACATTTTCCTTTTTCATTATCAGGACGCCCAGCCCGTTATAAATTTCCAGGGTATAAGTACGTTTTTCCAGCGATTTAACCTTAAGTGTAAACTGGCCGTTGTTCGGGTTCGGAAAAACATCCATCGAATTGTTAAAAGCTGCCTCTCTTATACCAACCGGTAAAACGAGGAGCGTATTTGAAACTGCCGAACTGCATCCGTTCAGTGTCACTATCACCGAGTAATTGCCTGCATAGACAGCCACATAGGTGTTAGCGGTAGCACCGGGAATTACATTCCCGTTAAAATACCACTGGTTGCCGGTAGTTGCGCTGCTGATTAAGGTGTCGCCATGTTGGGTAATCACCGGTGCAACAGGAATTGGATCAACTGTAACATACAGAGGTGATGAAGTTTGTCCCAGGCAGTTGCCGTTTGTTCCGTATACGGTAATATTGTCCGAAACTGCCGCTATAGTGAAATGAACCGTAATCTGGTTTGTACTAGACCCGCTTATAATTGCTGAACCAGCAGGAACAGTCCATACATAGCCAAAGGCATTGGTAACTGGGGCTACGGAATATTGTATGTTGGTTGCTTCGGAGCAGATGTGAGCAGGACCTGAAATGACCCCGGGATCTCCCGGAAGCGCGTAAATATCCACAAAAAAAGTCGGTGAACTCAATCCTGATCCGCAGGAATTTGTGCCATATACGTTTATGTTTCCCGAGGTTGAACCGGGCACATAATCAACGGTTATTGCAGTAGTACCCTGCCCTGATGCAATCACAGCCCCGGCAGGTATTGACCACACATAGGTTGAGACACCCGGTATAGGGCTGACTGAATACTGCACTCCCAGGGTGCCTTCGCAAATTCCCTGGAGACCTGAAATATTTCCAGCCTGAATTGGTAGAGGAATAACAGTAACTGCATATGGCTGGGCCGGCAGACTCAGGCATGTGCCATCAGTTGCATAAACATTGAAGTTTCCTGATTGTGCGTTTGCTGAAAAAGCTACTGTAATTACATTCGTATTATTTCCGGCAGTTACGGAAGCTCCGGTGGGAAGAGTCCAGACATAGGTGGTTGCATTGGGGTAAGGATCTACGGAGTAAACATTCCCTGTTGAACCGGCACACAGGCTATTGGGGCCGTTAATGGCGCTGATGGTTCCAACCAGCAGACATTGGGTGGTAAACGTCAGATCCTGTCCGTAAGCGGGCCCTGCAGCATTCACAGCTTTACAACGGAAATGATAGGTCGTACCTGATGCCAGTCCGGTAAGACCTGCAGCCACAGCAATAGTTGAATTACCGGTTACCTGGACCGGAGTTGCCGAAGCCGTGTTTCCGTAGGCCGTCGTTAATCCCCATTCAAAGGAAACAGAGCTGCTGAAATTATTGGCATTTACCGTTCCGTTCAAAGAAGCTGCAACTAATGTAATATTAGTGGCAGGAAGGGTAACTACTGATGCCGGAACTGGCACCTGGTTTGACAAGGTGATCAAAAGAGAATCCATAACCGTATTGTCCTGCACCGCTATGGCCTTGCCCCAGACTGTTCCGTTAACCAGACCGGTCACCAGGCCTGAAGTACTGATGGTAGCCAAACCGGTACCAGGAACAATACTCCAGGTAACACTTTGATTTGCTGTTGACGGAAAGATTG
>JANXXZ010000209.1 GCA_025350385.1 Bacteroidales bacterium | reverse complement strand
TTAATTTGAATATGATTTGAGTTTCCCTTTGAAATAGCCTTTAACAGTTGTATTCACAGCTGTTGTGAGATCGAAGGATAATTCATATTCATCGTTGTTTTTTGTGACTGAAAGCTTACCACCATTGATCATGACAGGAGCAACAAATGAAGTTCCATTCGGTTCAATATTCAGCATTAAGCTGGTTTCCCAGCCAAATGTACCGGCTTTATACTCATCAGGATTTGCATTATACGTATAATCACCGCTATTTATACCAGTCGGGTCAGTTGATATCAGCATAAAACCAATTGCATCTCCTTTCCCTGAAATAGAATCAAGATCTCCGTTTAACTCATGAATATATAAAGTTGTTTCCAGCAAATACAACTCTTTGCCATAAAGAACTGTTCCTTCAATGCTGCCATCATCCATGATAAAACCACTGCCAAGCAGAGTTTCTTTATCACCATGCTTGAAAGAGTTTTTCTTTTGTTCCTCATCTTTTTTACAGCTTGTTATCATTAAACTACTTACAATAATGATCATCAATAAGTTAGATAGTAAAGTTTTCATAGATAAGTTGGTTAAGTTAATTATTAAAAGATTAGGGTAAAGATATTAGTTAATATGAAATTTAAAAATAAAATGATTAAACGGTAAAAAAAATAATTCCAAAATATAGAATCCCGTTTTTGAATCCTGATCACAGCTACCTACCTTCCTACTTTACTACCTTCCTACCTTTCTACCTTTCTACCTTTTTACCTTCCTGCCATCCTACCATCTCACCTTCCAACCTTCCCTATCAATAAAGCAGAACATTATCAATCAATCTTACCTGTCCAAGGACTACAGCTACACATAAAACTGCGTGTTCAGCATCTTCCCAGTCGAAAAATGGCATTAATGTCTCCGCATCTGCTACTTCAGCATATTCTACCCGGAATAAAGGGTTCTGTTCAATGTCTCCGATAATCATTTTCCCCAGGCCATCAGGAGTGAACCAGGTATAATTCTCTTTTATACGGTTCAGGGCATCATGAATATCAGGTGCCAGGGCTCGTTCCTCAGGAGTAAGACGCGAATTACGCGAACTCATTGCCAGCCCGTCGGGTTCACGCACGATGGGGCAGGAGACAATTTCAACGGGAATGGCAAGCGATTTTACCAGGTAACGGATAATAACCAACTGCTGGTAATCTTTCTCCCCAAAGTAAGCACGGGTAGGTTCTACTATTTCCAGAAGTTTTTTAACCACAATTCCCACTCCCTTGAAATGACCGGGGCGGAATTCTCCTTCCATTACTTTATCGAGTTTGCCAAAGTCAAACTCGGTGTTATCAGGCTCAGGGTACATTTCTTCAACTGCAGGTGCAAAAACAATAGAACAAGCTGTGGCATTCAGCTTTTTAATATCACTCTCAAGGGTTCGGGGGTATTTAACCAGGTCCTCAGGATTGTTAAACTGGATTGGATTCACAAAAATGCTGACTGCCACCACATCATCCTCCTTGCAAGCCTTGCGGACCAGTTCGAGGTGACCTTCGTGCAATGCACCCATGGTCGGGACAAACCCTATTGTTTTTCCTTCCTTCCGAAGAAGAGCAATATGAGCTTTTATTTCTTTAATTGTATGGAAGATATTCATAGCTGATTACTGAAATGTTTATGTTATAAGTTATTGATTGTCTTATTCTCTCAATATCCTATTACCTGTTGCCTGTTAATTACTCACAATCCTGAGCATATCCTTCTCCATCAAACCGGCAGGAACTTCAACAATCCGTCCGAGTTCTTGTTTTTTATGATAAAAAATTAATGTGGGGACCCTTTCAATTTTCAATGCAGGAAGATCGGCAACCGGAGCTTTCTTATCACGATCAACGCATATTAACTTGAGATTCTTGTACTTGAATCCTGCCTGGTCCATGATTTTATAAAAACGGGGTATCCATTCGCGGCTGTCACCACACCAGGTTCCCATCACAATTGTTACTTTTATTCCTTTAAGTTTGGTTTTAAGCTGGCTTATTGTTGCATTATCTGGCTGGTATATCGGGTATTCAGCCAGGTAGGCCGAATCAAAATTACTTTGAATGGTTTTGAATCCATCGCGATCACAATACCCGATCAGCAGTTCTCGATCCTTTTTAGGATCCGGAACCTTGTGATTCAGTTTCTGGGCCGAAATGGCCAATGGAATCAGCATTAGAAATACGATGGTTTCTATTTTCATTGGAATGACTTATTTGACAATAAAAAGAATGACGAACAGCAAACTATATTTCTGAACGAAATTGAAATCGTGTTCTATTCACCAGGCACTAGGCACAATTCATCATGCACTAGCACTTTCTTATAGATTAACCATATTATTCCGGATAGCAAATTTCACCAGGTCAACCGACGATTTCAGCTCAAGGCGTTGCATAATATGGTTCTTGTGCGACTCAACAGTCCGGATACTAATGAACAATTTATCAGCGATTTCCTGGTTAGTAAATCCTTCAGCAAAAAGGCGCAACACTTCAAGCTCACGTTTTGAAAGTTGGTTTTCGTTTCCGCTGGTATCATCAGCCCCTGATTTAGCTTTTTTAATGTAGCTTTTCAGGATAACATTTGAAATGGATTCCGCGTAATACTCCTCCCCTCTGGCTACCGCTCTGATAGCGTCAATCAGTTCCTTCCTTGAAGTGTTTTTTGGTAAATACCCTTTGGCACCGGCATTGATGGCATTGAAAATAAATTCTTCAGAATTATACATCGAAAGAATCAGTATCCGTATGGCCGGATAATTAGTCTTGATTAGACGCGTCAGATCAATGCCCGACATTCCGGGCATAGCCACGTCGAGCACTGCAATATCAGGTTGTACCGTTTCCAGCAGGATGAGAAATTCGTTGGCATCGGCTGCTTCTCCGATAATTTCGAATCCTGTTTCACCTGTAAGCAGGTTGGCAATGCCGGTTCGCACCAGTTGGTGATCGTCAACAAGAATTATGCTTATCTTATCCATTTCCGGTTTTGTAAGGAATGGTTACCCTAAGGGTAGTTCCTGCTTCGGGTTCTGTGTTCATTTGGAATGTTCCATTAAGCAAAGCGACTCTTTCGCGTATATTCTGGATCCCATTTCGGTGTGCAAAATAAATGGGATCAAATATAAAACCTTTTCCATTGTCGCTTACAATCAAAGTAACTTCAGGGCCTTCGCGCAATAATTTTACATCCAGGCAGGTTGCGCGTGCATGTTTGATAGTATTGGTGATGGCTTCCTGGGCTATCCGGTAAAGATAGGTTTTTGACTTGTTATCCAGCCTGTCAATGGTTCCTGAGTTTTCGAAATTCACCTTAAGCCCGGCAACAAGGGCCATTTCGTCACAACGGGCACGCAAGGCCGTGAGCAGGCCGAATTCGATGAGCGCGGCAGGCAACAAGGCATTGGTCACACGCCGGACCTCATCAATCGTACTGTCGACCATGTTCTTGGCAACATCCACTGAAGCCCGCATTTGCGAATGTCCCTGGTTACCGGAATTCTCAAGCTGCAATTTAACTGCAATGAGCGATTGTCCTATTCCATCGTGCAGTTCTCGTGAAAGTCGCTGCCTTTCCTGATCCTGCCCGTCAATTACCGAACGAAGCCGGCGTACCCTCTCCTCCTGCAGTTCATCCTGTTGCTTTTTCATGCGGTCCGAAACGTGGCCTAGCGATATCAAAAGCGGTGAAAAGAGATCAGGTGATTGATCTTCAGGAATTTCTATAGGGGAGCCCTCATGCAGCAATTCCAGAGCTTTCTCAACGGTTCTGAAGTTTCGTGTATACCACGCAAGTACAAGGATGCTTGTAATTATCCATAAAACCAAAATAAGGCTGACAGCTATGAGTTTTTGGAGGACTGTAAGTTGTGATATGGCTATAATGCCAGTACCTGTAAGAAAGATTGCTGCTGGCAGAACAAAAAACAGGATAAACTGTTTGATTAAGCGATTATGCATTCCAGTAAATTAGGACTGTTCAAAATTAGGCAGAAATTACTTAGGACTATTCCATTATAATCTGGCTGAATTATACTTTACATTTGTAACTGTAATAATAATCTAAAAATTAGGTATGTCACATATCGGGATTTTTTTTGGTGGTAAAGATAACGGCAGCACTGCTAAAGTTGCACGACGAATCCAGGAACTCTTTGGTAAAGACCTCGCTTCGGTGCATAACGTGAGTAATTCAAAGAAAGAAGATGTAATGAAGCATGATTTCCTTGTTCTGGGAACTGCTGCCTGGGGAATAGGAGAGATGCATTCCGATTGGGAAAATTTTATAGATGAACTTGTTGAATGTGACCTTGTTAAGAAACGAATCGCCTTATTCGGACTTGGGGACCAGATCGTTTACCCCGAAAGCTTTGTAGATGGTATGGGTACTATATTCTGCCGCTTACCGCATAAAGAAAATGTGGTGGGTTTCACCTCTACACGCTCTTATAAATTCTACTATTCGACAGCCGAAAAAGAGGAACAATTTGTTGGTTTGGCTATTGATGATGATACCCAACCCGAACTCACTAACGAAAGGATAATAAACTGGGTGATCCAGGTCAAAAAGGAGTTTGGATTATAATCTTTTGACAATTCAGGACATTCCCGAACCATCAGAAGGGACATTTTGTTCAATGTATTTTAATGTTTTAACAAAAAATTATTGATTCCTAAAGCGATTATTATCAGGTTGTGAAAGTTATAATTGGTATATTTCCCAATGTTGACAGGCATCCGATGGTGAAATTTGCTTTGAGAAATTTTTTTATCGAAAAAAAGTACATATTTTGATATTTGCATAATAAAAATAGTCAACTTTGATCCCTCAAAACCATCCATCACTTACTCATGGATCACTTGTTCGATAGATCTGCAAAATTTTGGAAACGCATACTACTTGTATGGGTGTTTGCCATTATGTGGGTTCACATCGCAAATATCATCAATTTTCACCAGCATCACATCTGGGGCAAGCAACTTCTTCCGGTTGCTATTGTAAACAGCCGCAGTAAGGAAAAGTCTGTAATTCAATACCAGAATATTTCAGGCCATTTCTCTTTTGATGGTAATCATACTCCATTTATCAACGAAACTGGTTTTCTCTCGGATATGAGGGTGAATCCAACGGTTTCAAAAATCATTTCTCATCCTCCTTTCATTATCTCTGTCACCTCCTGTCTCAATTGCAGGAGTCTGAGGGCTCCCCCGGTCGCATAATCTTTTTCCCAGGCATTCATTGCGCGAATGGTATTATCTGATATAAACAAATCAGTTTAATATCAGTTCATGTTTTTCCTGA
>JANXXZ010000183.1 GCA_025350385.1 Bacteroidales bacterium | reverse complement strand
CCTGAAGAGACTGAAAATGATCCTTCGTCCATTGAGATACATTATCCTAACATTGCACATTACTCAGAATACGTAAAACCAAGAGTACTAATTGAAATTGGAAGCAGGTCATTAAATGAACCTTTTTCTGAACGGGAAATACGTTCTTTTGTCGCCGAACAGTTCCCGAAGCTGGACTTTGCTGACAATCCTGTCAAAATTGCAACTGTTTCACCTGAAAGAACTTTTCTGGAGAAAATATTTCTTTTGCATGAAGAATTTCAAAAAGATGAGATAAGGGTGAACCGACTATCCAGGCATCTGTATGATCTTGAAAAGATAATGGATACTCCTTTTGGGAAAGATGCTTTATCAAATCAGCATCTGTATCAGACCATAGTCCGGCATCGGAAATTACTGTTTTCTATTAATGCGGTGGATTACAATTTACATCAACCACAGACAATAAATCTTTTACCACCGGGGAAAATCCTGAAAGAATGGGAGAAAGATTACAAGGAATTAAGTGAAAATATGATATACGGAGCTAAGCTTTCGTGGAAGAAACTACTGGAAAGGATTATTGAATTAAACCATAGGATCAACACCCTGGAGTATACAATTGAACCCGATTAATATATCCATGAGATTCACTGAAGAAAAATTAGAACAGGCATTTACCGAATTGTTAGTTCAGGAAGGCTTTATCCATCAATTGGGCATTACCATTCCTCGAAGGCCTGATGAAGTGCTGATTGAAGATGACTTACGCAGTTTTCTTCTCACGCAATACAAGGTGCAGGGTATCACAGTTAACGAAGTCAATTCTATTATTCTTCAGCTAAAATCGCTGCCTTCATCTGATCTTTACGAAAGCAACAAAACATTTTTGAAAATGCTTTCCGACGGTTTTATTCTTAAAAGAGAAGACCGCAGCCAGAAAGACATCTACATTCAATTAATAAATTACACCGGGCTGAACAAACACCGTCAACCGGAAGCAGAGCAACTAATTTCCATTTCAGCAGAACCCTTGGTTTTATGTATTCTGAGTAATGTACGATGTTAGGATAATGTATTTCAATTGATGAGGGATCATTTTCAGCCTCCTCAGGAATGATAAATTCCAGTTCTGTAAGGCCGGCATCAGAAAAACCTTTTTTCAGCAAAGGGAAGAAATCATTTTTGATAAACCTCCTGGAGTTGCTTCTTAGTTGCTTTACCTGTTTTTTCGTCTTCACCTTATCGATTCCAAAAGCAGCTTTATCCAAAGCCAAATCAATATCTTCTGAAAAACGGTCGATTAACCCCCAGGCTTTGCTCAATGAGGTACCGCCTTTGAACAGGATATATTTCGAAAAATCCATTTCGAAAATAATCCGAAGTGTTTGAACCACCCACCAGTCTTTTTCAACTGCATAATCGGGCAAAGGAGTCCTTGCCGAGATTTGTTGAAAGATTTTCAACTTATCATCATTGGAAAGCTGATAGAATTTCTGCATTCACCTCAAATTTATTTCCCGCTTAGAGCCTCCTTCATGATTTGTCTAATCCATTCAGGGGCGAGCCTGATATCATGTTCCAGGTCTTTTGTTTTTTCCTTTTGTAATAATTCCAGGATTTTTCTTTTTTCCAATTCTGATATTTTGTCTTTACCAATTGCTTTTAATGCCTGAATTACCAATGAGCTTATATTTCCTTTTGCTGCCAGGTTTTTGGGAGTGGTTTTTTTAAATTGTATGGTTCGGTTGCCGGCTTTTATCTTCCGTGCAGTTCCATCAGTGAGGTAAACAACGTTGAGGGGTATTTGCGTTGATAATCCCAGAGCATTCAAGGCAAATGCACCTGTAGGGATAATACGTGCATGATCTCTTTTGGCAATGGCTTTGGCAATTTGCTCTGTAGTAGGAAGTATAACACCCAGAGCCGGATCTTCTTTATAACGGGCATAAATACCGGTAGCTACGCGAGTCAGTACTTTATCTTCCACAAGACGTTCAAGAGCTTTACTAACTGCCTTATAGTTTGCAACAGCTATAAAGTCATCAACAAAAAACAGACGTTGTGATTTATAATCTCTAATCTTATTAACTATCTTATTATCTGTGCTATCAGGCATACAATCATCCTTATCATTTGTCGCAAATGTAGTAATTATTTGCGACAGAAAAGTAACATCGCTATTCTTTGTTACAGTGTTATTATAAGCTCTATTAGCTATAGGAGTTCTATCTTGATGGCAAGTTGATGAAGCAGATGACCTGACGCTTTCTCCTGCCAAAATATGGGGAAGTCCACTTCTGATTTTTCTCCGGTGAATCTCATTTCTCTGGATTATTCAATTTTTTAATATCTTCCTCAATTTCTTTCAGACTTTGTTCTTTTTCAATAGCTTTTTGGGCAATCCTAAATTTCTCAAATTCTTCTCCCGATTTTTCAAGTGCCATTTCGTGGCTGATTTTTCCTGCATGATTGAGTAGTTCCCTGCCATTGAGTTGCAAAATACTGTCTAACCGTTGTATCCAATCTGCCATATACATTGGAGTTTGCTGTTGTGCCATGGTTTCGGCAAATGCCAGGTATTGCTCTACCAATAAACCAAGCAATTTTATTTCGTCTTCGTTCAGGTAGTTTTTGGCAATGTTTACATCTGATCTTTTGAAGGAAACCGTTCCTTTTTTATCAAACGATTGCATGCCCAACAAAGGCAAGCTGGCATTAACTCTGCAATACACCAACTCGGCTGCCGTTTGCTCGCTGATAGCCCATAATAATTTGTTTTGAACCACTTTGAAAAACTCAATGGTTTTTTCGTCTATCGGGTTGTAGTCAATACTAGTGTTATGTTAATTAAGAATTGACGGATAAAGTCTTTTCAGTTTTACTCTTGCTTTTTTATTGGTAAACTGCCAATTGATTTTACTCTTCTTGTTATTTCTATGGGATTGCCATGCGTCAACTTCTTTTTTTATTATTTCAATATCTGAGATGTGTCTGTTGAGGCATTGTCCATTTAGGACATGTAATTCTATCTCAGCC
>JANXXZ010000177.1 GCA_025350385.1 Bacteroidales bacterium | reverse complement strand
TTCGTGAACGCACTGCTTTCCATAGTGCTTTTTCAGCCTCTGTTTCATTTTTTCGCAATTCTTTGGCATTTTCGAAAAGTTCTTTCTTTGCCCCAAAATTCAATATTGCATGAAATGATTTTGTGATATAGACCATACGCCCAAAAACTGGTATAATAGTATAAAAGTACACAATATCCTTTAAGAATAAACTATCACCCTTCTCCTTGAGGAGAAGGGTTAGGGGATGAGGTGCTGTTTTAGAACGACAAACCCAGTTTATAATTGAAAAACTACCGGAACAGTATAAAATCGTGATAATGATATTCCTGAATGCATTAATACCCAAAGACAATCTTTATCAGTTAGCCTTCAAAAGTATCGAAGTCCAGCACTAAACCGGGCTTTTGCTTTTCATAGTAATCCTAATTATCAAACATATACCTGCACTGATTGCAAAACAGCGCCAGCAGAGACAGGATCATGCTATTTCCGTTATTTATGCCACAAATTTAAGGATTGTGTGAATGTGTTTGTTCGTTAATGTTAGAAGGTGACCAAGTTTTTGGAAGGATAATGTTTCTATTCTTGATCAACACCTTAAAATCAATGAGGATAAAATGAACAAGCCATAATAGATTCACTGAAATGAATAATTTTGTAACAAAATCCCGAAAGCTCCATTCGATGAAAGTTTCCTGGTTTCTCCTCATTCTAATCTGCCTGCTTCCATACTTATCCAACGCCCAGGAAACCGTACTTTCGCGTTTCCTCCAATCAATTCCGGGTGCCGAAGTAAAAAAAGTTGATTCATCATCTTTTATTGAGTTCTATATCCTGATGCTGCCGCAGCTTGTCAATCACAACAATCCAGGCGGCGATAAATTCAGGCAGCGGATCTATGTGGGTCACAGGGGGTATGACAGGCCGACAGTTATGGAATCCGAAGGATATGGAGCTGAATGGATGAACGGGTATATCATGGATGAACCAACCCGGATTCTGAATGCCAACCAGCTCTATATTGAACACCGCTATTTCGGGAAATCTGCACCTGAATCCCCTGACTGGAAGTACCTCACCGCCGAACAGGATGCGGCTGATTATCACTACATACGGCAATTGTTCGGACAGGTTTATAAAGGAAAATGGGTTGCCACCGGCGTGAGCAAAGGCGGCCAGACCACCACGGAGTATAAGATCTATTTTCCTGATGATGTGGATGTTTCTATCCCTTATGTAGCTCCAATCAATTATAAGCTGTTGGATAAGCGGATCGACAGGCATTTTAAACATGTCGGGACGTCTGAATGCCGGAAGCGTATCAGGGAAATCCAGGATCAGCTGCTTAAGAACAAAAAATCAAACCTGCCGGTTTACGAGCAACTATGTAAAAAAGCAGGCTTCACCTTTAAAATTATGGACCCGGAGACTGCTTTTGACTATTCAGTGCTTGAATTTCCATTCTCTTTCTGGCAATATACAGCGGATTGCAACGTACTTCCTGAAGTTAATGCCGGCAACGATAAATTAGTGCAATTCCTTATTCAGATAGTATCTCCCTATTGGTACACTGAATCTATGGAAGCTTTTGCCCCGGCTAATTACCAGTTTTATAACCAATTGGGCTATTACGAGTACGATGAACGGCCCTTCCGGAACTACCTCAAAAACAAGGATTATCCGAACTCATGCTTTGGCCCGAAAGGTGTCGAAGTGAAATGGGACAATTCGTACATTAAAAAACTTAAAAAATTTATCCGCAACAAACCGCAGCATATGATCTTTATTTATGGTGAATCGGACCCATGGGGAGCTACCGGGGCTAAAATTAAACGGGGAAGCGGCAGCCTGAAGGAAGTAATGGCTCATGGAACCCATGGAGCGAACATTGGCAGTATGAGTAAAGCACAACAGCAGGAGATATATGGGGCACTTGAGCAATGGCTTGGTATCACATTAAAACAACCCGTTTCTTCCAACCCGAAAATTCCCCAGCCCTGATTTTCCGGAAACAAGTTTGATAATATTTATCGCTGTTGACTGTCAGAAAGATTGAGTTCATATCTACCTGTGATGAAAATAATATCCCTGATACTTTTCCTGTTATTCATGGTATGGGAACTGCCGCAAAACATCCTGGGATGCTTGTTTTTCCACTTCATCCGAAAAAAAATGGTTTCATATGAAAGATCACAGAACCGGTTGTTTATCGAAACTGAAAAAACGGGTGTCAGCCTGGGATGGTTTGTATTCTGGACAAAAAGCGGCAACCGGTTTCCGTGGTATAAAAATGATTGCCGCATGCACGAATACGGGCATTCTGTTCAGTCAAGGATACTCGGGCCTTTTTATCTGATCGTTATAGGAATTCCTTCACTGCTCAGGGTCTGGTACCGGAACCAGTACCTGAAAACCTACAGGATAACCTGGCCAAACTACTATGCAGGATTCCCCGAAAACTGGGCTGACCGGATCAGCGGAATAAAACCCGGATTGAAATCTCCGGGAAAACAATAAAATAATTTATGACCCAACTAGCTTCATCCACTTTTATAAACCGGGAAGCATGGCGGCAATGGCTGCTCGAAAATCATGCAGGTTTCAATGAATTCTGGATCATTTTCTATAAAAAACACACAGGGAAACCCACTGTTATCTATAGGGAAGCATTGGAGGAAGCCTTGTGTTTCGGATGGATTGACGGGATATTAAAAAGGATTGACGATGAATGCTATATGCAGCGTTTCACACCACGCAGGAGCCGCAGCAACTGGTCGGAGACAAATATTAAACTTGCATTGAAACTCCTTTCGGAAGGGAGGATGCATGAATCAGGGCTGGCTTTTAGTCAACGATGGGTTTCAGATTCTTCAATAAAAGTTGTCAAATGATTAGAATTCCCTGTCCCTGAGGCTTTAACCAAGGCATTCAGTGAATCCCCGGTTGCCAGAATGAATTATGAAAACCTTCCCACTTCATGCCGAAAAGAATACCTGCATTGGATACTGAGTGCGAAAAGGGAAGAAACCCGGCTGAAAAGAATCAAGGAAGCGGTTTTGTTGCTGGAAATGGGAAAAAGGCTCGGGTTGAAGTAACGAAAATATATAGAAAACTCTATCTTTGTTTTAGCTAAAAACTGTTATCATGGAATTTAACGATGTAATCCTGAAACGCGAGAGCGTCCGCAACTTCGACCCCAAAAAACTTGTTGCCCCTGAGGTTCTGGAACGTATCCTGGAGGCCGGGCGTATTGCTCCTTCAGCATCCAATTACCAGCCCTGGGAATTCTGGCTGATATCTACTCCCGAAATGCTTGCAAAAGTGAAACCCTGCTACGAACGTCAATGGCTTGCCGATGCTCCACATATTCTTGTGGTTACAGGCGACGAGGACCAGGCCTGGGAACGCGAGGACGGCTTTAATTCACTTCAGTCCGACCTGGCCATTGCCATGCACCAGATGATGCTGGCCGCAACCAACGAAGGAGTCGGAAGTTGCTGGGTAACTCATTTTCAACCTGCTATGCTGCGCCAGGCACTTGGATTGAAAGACAGTGTGAAGGTATATGGTATTTCCCCCCTTGGCTACCCGCGCGAAGGATTCATCAGCCGCACCGTGATCATGCGCAAGCCGCTGCATGATATTGTGATTTACCGGTAGATTCGGCCATCATGGACTTCCTTGAATTAATCCGTTCACGCGAGAGTATCCGAAGCTATGACCCAAACAGGGCCATTGACAGGAAAGTACTTGATGACATTCTAGAAGCAGGACGGTTGGCGCCCTCAGCAGCTAATTTCCAGCCCTGGCAGTTCCTGCTGATCTTTTCAAAAGAGATGCTTGAAAAGGTACGGAAATGTTACCCAAGGCCATGGTTAATGGATGCACCCCACATACTTGTGGTAAAGGGCAACAGGAACCAGGCCTGGAAGCGGGATGACGGTTATAACGCTATCGAAACTGACCTCACTATTGCCATGGATCATATGATCCTGGCCGCCGAACAGCATGGCATCGGTACCTGCTGGATCGCAAATTTTAAGAAAGAAATACTGTTTGAAGCCCTGAACCTTCAGGAGGATGAGGTGGTGTTTGCCTTGACTCCGTTGGGATATCAGCCTGAAGGATTTAGAAAAAGGGGACTGAAAATCCGTAAACCGTTTGATGAGGTCGTGAAATTCCTGTAAATAGTTGTATGGGTTTTTATTGAGATACGATTCCGATTCTTTTATCTTCAACAGTTAATATTGTTTCCGGTCATCCAGGTATTTGATGGAACCAAGATAGTCCGACCAGTATTTTCGGATATACAAGTGCGAAACTGCCTTTTTTTATTGAGGATAATTTACTGGGAAAGTTGAGTTTATTTACTAGTTATGCACAAGCGGAAAAAGACAACGACACAGCAAATTGACAATGAAAATGGAATATTAAACTTGGAATGAAAAACGAAACTTAAAGACAAATAACCCGACACTCATTGCCGACCCAAAAGTGTTTTAATTTTTTGACCCACCGCACAAAAATTTTGAAATTCAACTGCCAGCCCACAAATGGCACATTTGCTTTTGCCCCGACACACATAGCCACCCTTCGGCAAAATCAAAAGAGCCATTTCTTAGCCAGCGCACCAAATTAAATATCGATATTTACAAAATAAAATAAATTTAATGGCGACAAATAAACTATCACTTTCTCGATTAGAAACATTCCTATTTGATGCTTGCGACATTCTCAGGGGAAACATGGATGCTTCTGAATACAAGGAATATATCATTTCAATGCTTTTTCTAAAACGTGTAAACGACCAATTTGAAGTTCATCGTGACAGAAGGAAAAAAAATCTTGTTGAAGTTCGTGGAGTGAGTGACCCCGTAATTATTTATGGTGAGTTGGAAAGACAAAATGCACCAGAGTATGATTTTTTTGTTCCTCTTGCAGCTCGATGGAAACGATTGGAGGGCGACCCTGAATTTTATACCGATGAAGAGGGCAAGCAACAACGATACAACTTCATCAAAGATTTGACAGAGGAAATTGGCGACCACCTAAACAAAGCATTGGCAGCTTTGCAGGAAGCTAACCTTGACAAGTTGGACGGAGTATTTAATCAGGACAATATCAACTTCAATAAAACTTTTGGAAAGAACAGTAAGCAAATCAGTGATGAGGATTTAAGGAAACTCATTCAGGAGTTTAACAAGAAAAATCTACGTGATGACAATTTAGAGTTTCCCGATTTGATGGGAGCTGCATATGAATATTTGATAAAACATTTTGCCGACAGTGCCGGAAAAAAAGCTGGAGAATTCTACACTCCAAACGAAATTGTAAAACTGTTGGTGAACATTCTTGAACCCGGCAAAGATGCTGAAATATACGACCCGACTGTTGGTAGTGGTGGTATGCTCATTGAATGTAAAAACTATGTGGAGAGCCGTTATGGTTCTTCAAAAAATCTTTCACTTTACGGACAGGAGAAAAGCGGTACCGTTTGGGGCTTATGCAAAATGAATATGTTGTTCCACAACATTTACGACAGCAAAATTCTGAATGGCGATACTTTGCTTACTCCTTTGCATTATGATAGCGAACGCACAGGCGAACTGAAAACATTTGACATTGTAATCGCCAATCCGCCTTTCTCACAGGACTACAGCACAACCAATATGAAGTTTAAAGAACGCTTCAACTATTGGATGCCTACAAAAGATAAAGCCGATTTCATGTTTGTGCAACACATGGTGGCTTCGCTGAACAATGCCGGACGAATGGCAGTGGTAATGCCTCACGGTGTGTTGTATCGGGGCGGTGAAGAAAAAAAATTCCGTGAGTGGTTAATAGGCAGAGGATATCTGGAAGCCATCATTGGTTTGCCTTCTGCTTTGTTTTACGGTACAGGCATTGGAGCTTGTGTGCTTGTGATTAATAAAGCTGATGCACATAACAGAGACCATGTTCTTTTCATCAATGCAGACAGGGAATTCAAGGAAGGGAAAAATCAAAACAAACTAAGACCGGAAGACCTTGAAAAAATTGCGTACACCTATCGCAACAAAAAAGCAACTCCGAAATACAGCAAACTGGTGGCGAAAAGCAAAGCCATTGATGCTCTCAACAGTTTAGAGAACGAGGAATATAATTTCAACATACGCAGGTTTGTGGACAATGCACCACCCCCTGAACCGCAAGATGTACATGCACATTTACAAGGTGGAATACCTTCAAGCGAAGTGAAATCATTGCAAGATTTTTTCAACTGCTACAAAGGGCTGAATGTAAAAGTATTTGAACCACTCAAAGAAGGTTATCAGAAATTCACAGTTGTTATTTCACAAAAAGAAGAAATCAAAAAACTGTTTGACGAAAGCGAAGAAATAAAAACGGCTCATGCTCAATACAGCAAAGCAATTGGCGAATGGTGGGAACAACAAATTCCGGTGATTGAAAAATTGCCTGAACAAACTGTCAATGTGTTTGACTTGTATCGTCAGTTTTCGGGAACGCTTACCGAGAAACTAAATACACTGAATATTCTTGACGAGTTCAAAAGTCGTGGTTCATTTGCAACTTACTGGAATAGTATTACCAACGACATTAAAAGTGTTATTGCCAGCGGATGGAATGCAGAATTGATTCCTGATGATGAAATTATAGAAAGCCAGTTTCCTGAAGTGTTGAAAGAGTTAAAAGATAACGAAGCAAGACGGGATGAAGTGCAGGCAAGGTTTGATGAAGTGAACGAACTGGAAGATGATGTTTGGAATGAAGAAGATTACGAAGTATGGCGAAGCAAGGAACTGAAAGAACAAAAAGAAGCTATTAAAGCATTGAAAGGTGAACGCAAAGAAGCCGACAAGGAATACAAACTTTTGCTAAAGAGGATTAAGGCAGGAGCAGAAGACAGTGAAGAGTTAAAAGTGAAAAGTGAAAAGTTGAAATTGGAAATTGAACAATTGGATGAACGGATAAATACAGGTGAGTTGCGAATTGCAAAACACACCGCACTGGAAGAAGAACTGAAAGTGTGCAAACGAAAAATAAAAGAGATAAAAGACCGCAAGCAGGCATTAGTTGACCAAGCCCGTTTGCTAATTACACCCGAAGAAGCCAAAGAACTTATTTTGAAACGCTGGCTGCGAACATTGCAACAAACAGTGAACGATTATTTACAAACTCACCAACGCCAACTATTACAGTCAGTAGAAAATCTTTGGGATAAATACACAACAACTTTACAAAACATTCTTAGTGACAGGGAGATTGAAACCAAATTGTTTGACACTTATTTATTAGAGTTAGGTTATGAGTAGAAAGCGCAAATGTAGATTCCGGACCATCCTGACCCCCC
>JANXXZ010000115.1 GCA_025350385.1 Bacteroidales bacterium | reverse complement strand
CGAATGACGCGGTTGGCAGGATTTATTCCGGGCTTGATGACAACTTCCCCCAGCTCAACCAGTCGCTTTTTAAGCAGGATAACCTGATCCTTTAATGCAGGATTGACAACCACTAACTGTGGTTCATAACCGATATAACTTATCCTGAGTTTCGAAGCGGGGATTGCGGATAAAATGCGAAATTTCCCGTCGATATCGGTTGATCCCCCGGCAGGGCCATCATTCACCAGGATATTGACAAACGCGAGTGCTTCCCGGGTTTCAGAATCAAGAACCCGGCCTTTAACCACAAAACCCTGGGCATTTATTTCGAGTGTTCCGCCGACAATCAACATGAAGGCAAGAAAGATCTTTGAAATTCTTTCAATCATAATACAGTGAATAAAACAGTGAATAAATATAAACTGAACACAAAGATATAGAAACATGTATTAGCATCAAACATCCCACCTATAGGAATCAACATCCTTAATTGTTAACTTTATTGCAATTATTATCCTGTATGTTTTGAGAACAGAGTTAAGAAGAGGAATTCCGGATTATTTCCTGCTGCAGAAACGCAATATCGGGCATTATCTTAGGTTGTGCGTTGAGCGGGCCGAAGCCGAACCAGTTCACCAGTTAAGGGTGAGTGTTAAGAAGATGCGCGCAGTATTCAAACTAGTGGAAGTCCTGTTACCAGCCGATGAACCTGTAAAGAAAAGAGACGTTTCAAGTCTTCGCAGGCTCTTCAAATTAGCAGGGGCTATCCGTGATTCGCAGGTGCAGAAGGCCATGCTGCTGAAACTCGAAAAAGAAACCAATTGCGATTACCACGATTACAGCAAATACCTTGAACGACTGGAGGCGCGGTCAATTAAGAAGTTTCACACTGCTGTGGAAATGATGAAGGATATCCGGATGAGTAAGGAAGAGACGGTTATGATCAATGAAACACTATCAGGATCAGCTGGTGAATTTATTGAAAGACAGGGAAAACAGCTGCTTAGCAAACTCTTTAAAAAATTCAAAAAGCTGGCAACCAGGAATCCCGGAACACCAGAACTGCATAAGATGCGGATGCTGCTGAAACAGATCCGGTATATAATTGCTGCGGTAAAAAAGGATACAATTGCTTTTAATGAGTACCAGGAGAAGATTAACAGTCTTAAAAAAGCGGAAACAAGGCTGGGGAAATGGCACGACCGGGTTGTTTCGCTTGAAATACTTGCCAGGTACATCCGAAAGAAATTTGACCGGAAATCAGCAGGATATGAGCAATACGATAAATTGAGGCAACACTTTGAAAATGAGAAGAATGAATATCAACATTCGATCAATGAGATACTTGAAGCTTATTTTGATTCAGCACCTAGTTCTGTAAATGCCTGATTCATCAGGCTCCTCTTTAAAGAATGATTTCGCACCCGGGGTCATGTGTAGGTTACAATGTCACCAATATGCCGGATAAGAGCAAGATATACCATCCCCGACATTTGAATTTTGCATTTTTACATTTGACTTAAAGTAGTTTCTTATTCCCCTTATGTCGGCCAGAATCCCGCAGAGTTTTCTTTTCAAGATTTTTAACCAACGCTTCATCCAGGTTAATCCCGGTTTGGTTGGCCAGGCAAATGAGTACGAACAATACATCAGCCATTTCATCGCCCAGGTCAGCTGTTTTTTCCGATTCCTTTTCCGATTGTTCCCCGTACCGCCGGGCCATTATCCGGGCCACTTCCCCGACTTCCTCCATAAGGATAGCGGTATTGGTCAACTCATTGAAATAACGGACACCGGTAGTTTTTATCCAGGTATCGATGGTTTGCTGGGCTTCGGGGATCGTCATGGGGAGATATGAGTTTGGTGCTTGGTACTTGGTGCATTGTGCGGTTTGCCAAGTGCCGGGTGCTGAGTACTCAGTGCCGAGTGATGAGTGTTGAGTGCCCAGTAACTGGTAAGCTATTTATGTGAATTCACGAATTTTCAAATCCTCATATCTTCACATTCTCACATTCCGAAATCAAAAATCCGAAAACCGAAATCTCCCGGTCACCCCTTCTCCCCTTCGCGCCCTCACCTCTTCTCCTTGTCGCCCCCTCGCTCCATCGCCTCGTCTCCCAAAATTACTCATTTACTCAGCCACCTCGAGTCTGAACCCCGTTCCATGAACATTCACGATAGCCACATTGGGGTCGTCTTTCAGGTATTTACGTAATTTAGTGATGAAGACATCCATACTCCGGCCAATGAAATAATCATCGTCGCCCCAGACTTCCTTCAACGCTTTTTCGCGGGTGATCAGTTTGTTTTTATTCCGGCAAAGCACTTTCAGCAAGGCTGCTTCCTTGGGTGTAAGGCTGTGATGCTCAGCACCCAGTGAAAGATCGAAATTTGGGACATCGAAAATGTATTTTCCGATTGGAATTATTTCATCCAAAGGTTGTTGTGTCATAACCCGGCAACGTCGCAGTATCGCTTCAATCCGCAGGCTTAGCTCCTCGCTGCTGAAAGGTTTTGAAATGTAATCATCGCATCCGGCCTTAAACCCGTTAACACGGTCCTCCATCATACCGCGGGCAGTGAGAAAAATTATCGGGACCTGCTTATTAAGCATCCTGATTTCCTTTGCCAGTGTATACCCGTCTTTTTTAGGAAGCATTACATCAAAAATGCATAAATCGACCTGCGAAGCCAGGTAAACTGCCAATCCTTCATCTCCATCAGCAGCATAAACCACCTGGTAATTAAGCATGTCAAGATAGTCCTTCAGCACATCGCTCAGGTTGGGGTCATCCTCCACAAGAAGTATGGTCGTCTTATTTTCCATTGGCATCCTCCGAAACTTCATTGTTTTCGCCAAACGGAAGGTAAACATCAAACCTGCTTCCCTTGTTCAGTTCACTTTTCAGGCGGATCCAGCCGCCATGTGCTTCAACCATCGCTTTTACGTAAAACAGTCCCAGGCCAAATCCCTTCACATCATGCA
>JANXXZ010000107.1 GCA_025350385.1 Bacteroidales bacterium | reverse complement strand
ATCATTTACGGAGATATTGGAACCAGCCCGTTGTATGTGCTCAGAGCTATCGTTGGCGAACGTTCCATCAGTGAGATACTGGTTTATGGAGGTGTTTCCTGCGTGTTCTGGACACTCACGCTTCAAACTACGGTTAAGTATATCTGGCTCACTTTAAAAGCTGATAATGATGGGGAAGGGGGTATTTTTTCCCTTTATGCTCTGGTGAGACGTTATGGCAAAAAATTAGTTATTCCTACCATTCTGGGCGCAACGGCATTGCTGGCCGATGGTATTATTACTCCGCCAATTACAGTGGCCTCCGCTGTTGAAGGACTGGGCGCCGAAATCCCCAATCTGCCGGTAGTACCCATTGTAATTGCCATCCTGTCATTGTTGTTCTTTTTCCAACGTTTCGGAACCCAAAAAGTGGGCAGTTTCTTCGGACCCATGATGGTTATTTGGTTCCTGATGCTCTTTGTTGTAGGGATGAATGAAATTTTTAAGTACCCGGGTGTTTTGAAGGCTCTCAACCCGTATTATGCCTACCGGTTACTTACCTTGTATCCACGGGGCTTCTGGCTTCTTGGCGCGGTGTTTCTGGCAACAACCGGGGCAGAAGCGCTGTACTCCGACCTTGGACATTGTGGCCGGAAAAACATACGGATAACCTGGTTTTTTGTTAAAACGAGCCTGGTTGCAAATTACCTTGGACAGGCAGCCTGGATCATGCACCAGGGAACTACAACCCTCAATGGTCGCAATCCTTTCTTCGAAATGATCCCTTCCTGGTTTCTTCTGGCGGGTATTTTAATAGCGACTAGCGCATCCATTATCGCTTCGCAGGCCCTCATCAGTGGTAGTTATACATTGATAAGCGAAGCTATGAACCTTAATTTCTGGCCCAGGGTCAAAGTACGCCAGCCTTCCGAACTCAAAGGACAGATATATATTCCCAGTGTGAATTCAATACTTTGGTTTGGCTGCATCCTCATGATATTATATTTCCGTTCGTCAGCCCACATGGAAGCAGCCTATGGGTTTTCCATCACTATTGCCATGATGATGACCACCCTGTTGCTATCGTATTTTATGATCTACCGGCTTAAATGGAACAAATTCATGGTGATGACCATTCTCCTGATGTTTGTATGTGTGGAGTTTTCTTTCTTTATAGCCAATGTTGTTAAGATTAAAGAAAGATGGATGTTCCTGTTTTTCGAGCTGTTCATATTTTTGACCATGTACGTATGGTATTATGCCAGGCTGATCCGGAACCGTTTCCTGAAATTTGCCGACCTGGGTAATTACAAACCCCAGTTGGTGGCCTTAAGCAATGATGACTCGATACCCAAGTTTTCAACACACCTTATCTACCTGACCAAGGCAAATAACCCGAATGAAATAGAGGAGAAGATTCTAAACTCTATTTTTTCCAAAAAACCAAAACGAGCAGATGTGTATTGGTTTGTCCACTTAAACCGCACGGATCAACCTTATACCCTCGACTATAATATTGTGGAACTGGTTGAAGATACGCTGATAAAAATCAATATCAATGTCGGATTCAGAATACCTCCACGAACAGAACTTTATTTTAAGAAAATAACACGGGAGCTTATTGCCAACAATGAATTGAAAATGCATATTCGCTCTGATGGATCCACACGGTACAACCCGGAACCGGACTTTAAATTCGTGGTGATTGAGAAGTTTCTTTCCGTCGAAAATGAATTCAGGTTGAGGGAAGGAATACTGCTGAATGCATATTTCTTCCTTAAGAGGCTTGGTCAGAATGACGAAAAGGCATTTGGTCTTGACAAGTGCGACGTTAAGATTGAATATGTTCCACTGATCTATCATCCTGTCGGGAAGATTGATCTCAGGCGAAACGAACCCGGTAAGTTACCTGTTGAAGAGGAACTTCTTGATATACCATTATTAAGCTGAACGGAAATCTAATTTGTCGGACTTTGAGATGTCTTGATATGATACAGATTTTCAACAAGACGCCGGAAATGACCCGCCAATGATTGAATGAAATCTTACAATCGTTAAAAAATGCATACAGGTTTCTTTATAAAATCTTTATTCCCTTCAACCTATTCTTTATAAACCGCTTATGAATTCCGGGCTAATTTTGTATGGTTAATAAAAGACAATATGAAAATAGCAGCTTTGGCGCTATTACCTGTAGCTCTCGTTGAATCCGGTTTTGATAAAAGCGCTTCTATGGGGTACATTTTGGGAGGGGTTATAGCTTTTATCATCCTGGGTTACCTGGTTTATTCACTGGTTAAACCTGAAAAATTTTAACAAAATGATTTTCGATTTGGAATTTTACCTTGCTCTAGTGGCACTATTTGGTCTCGGATATCTGATAGCCGGGGTGTTTGAGAAAATATTCCATATCGAATTAACACCAGATACTGACAAAAAACGAGTAATTCATGCAGATGATGATGAACGGAGTTATTCAAATAGCCCTATTCATAGCAATCCTGGTAATTCTCACACCCGTGTTGGGACGCTTCCTCGCAAGGGTATTTATGGATGAAAACCATATCCTGAAACCCCTGCTTGGCTGGTTGGAACGGTTGATATACAGGATTTGCGGAATTGCGAAAGAAGAAGAAATGAGCTGGAAGAGCTTTCTCTCCGGCTTGTTAATTTTTAATTTCTTCGGTTTTGCAATCGTTTTCCTTTTACAGGTATTCCAACGGCAGCTGCCCCTGAATACCCAGCATCTGGCTGCTCCTTCCTGGCATCTTTCGTTGAATACAGCCATTAGTTTTATAACCAATACCAACTGGCAATCGTACAGTGGTGAAACCACCCTCAGTTACCTGGTGCAGATGCTGGGCCTGACAGTCCAGAATTTCGTGAGCGCGGCCACGGGAATTGCTGTCCTGGTAGCCCTGATGCGGGGTCTGACAAGGAAAACAACGTCAACACTGGGCAATTTCTGGGTCGATATTACCCGATCGATAGTGTATGTATTGTTGCCTTTCTCTCTCGTTATGGCTATATTCCTTGTAAGCCAGGGTGTTATCCAGAATTTTACTCCCTATGTGCATGCAACCACGCTTGAAGGAGTTCAGCAGGTGATTCCCGGCGGACCGGCCGCTTCGCAGATAGCCATCAAACAACTCGGGACCAACGGCGGAGGTTTCTTTGGGGTAAACAGCGCCCATCCATTCGAAAACCCTACCCCTTTCACTAATTTCCTTGAAATGCTGGCCATCTTGCTTATCCCGGCGGCATTGACATTTACATACGGACGTTTTGCCGGATCCAACCGACAGGGCTGGACACTTTTTATTGTAATGCTTTTAATGTTTGGAGCGGGGTTGGCCGTATCAATGTATTCGGAATTCAGCCTGAATCATGTATTGAATATAGCCGGGAATATGGAAGGAAAGGAAACACGGTTCGGTGTGGCCGGTTCTGTTCTCTGGTCGGTTGCAACCAGCGCAGCATCCAATGGTTCGGTGAATGCTATGCACGACAGCCTTTCCCCATTATCAGGGATGATTGCCATGTTCAATATCATGCTTGGTGAAGTGATTTTCGGCGGAGTAGGAGCAGGGCTTTACGGCATGGTGATTTTTGTAATACTTACCGTTTTTATTGCCGGACTGATGGTAGGGCGTACCCCCGAATACCTTGGCAAGAAGATAGAGGCCTTCGAGGTTAAAATGGCTATAATCGCTGTGCTGGCTCCCAGCTTTGTTATTCTTCTTTTTTCGGCTTTTGCCTCCGTAACGTCAACCGGGTTAAGCAGCCTGAATAATGCCGGTCCGCATGGCCTTTCCCAGATTCTTTATGCCTTCAGTTCAGCTGCCGGGAACAACGGAAGCGCTTTTGCAGGGCTTAATACGAACACGGTTTTCTATAACCTGAGCCTGGCAATAGGTATGCTGATTGGCAGGTTCGGAATAATAATCCCGGTATTGGCAATTGCGGGCCATATGGCTACAAAGAAAGTAACCCCATCATCATCCGGTACCTTCCGCACTGATAACTGGCTTTTTGCAGGATTGCTTATCGCAGTAATCCTGATCGTGGGTGGACTGACATTTTTCCCCGCTCTTGCTCTCGGACCTGCAGCGGAGCATTTTCTTATGAATGCGGCCAATGCATTTTAGTGCTTAGTATGAAGAACACAGAAAAATCCAATACGAAAATGTTTAGCTGGATGCTTGTTTCGAAGGCTATGGCACAGGCATTCCAAAAACTGAACCCGGTAAGCCTTGTAAAAAACCCGGTAATTCTTATTGTAGGAATCGGAGCTTTAATGACTACCTTGATTGTGCTCATTAACGGTTTCGAAGGTCAATTTTCAATTTTCAATTTTCAAATTGCGATATGGTTATGGTTCACAGTACTTTTTGCTAATTTTTCGGAAGCCATAGCCGAAGGCAGGGGCAAAGCCCAGGCAGAATCGTTACGGAAAAACAAAACAGAAACAATAGCAGTCCGATTGTTTAAGGGGAAAACGGAAGTGATCAGAGCCACTGAATTAAAGAAAGGAGATACCGTAATTTGCGAGGCAGGTACCGTAATCCCGGCAGATGGCGAAGTAATTGAAGGCATTGCCACTGTTGATGAATCCGCTATAACAGGTGAATCAGCTCCTGTTGTCAGGGAGAGCGGTGGCGATCGGTCTGCTGTTACCGGGGGTACAAAAGTGATCAGCGACCGGGTGGTGATCCGCATTACTTCCGAACAGGGCGATACTTTCATCGACCGCATGATCGCGCTGGTGGAAGGGGCAAAAAGGCAGAAAACTCCTAATGAGATTGCCTTGACTATACTGCTATCGGGACTTACCATTATTTTCCTTCTGGCCATCATTACCTTGCCCGCTTTCTTTCAATACAGCCTAAATGCATCGGGAAACCCGGGTGGTAAAAATCTTCCACTCCCGGTATTGATTGCTTTGCTGGTGTGTCTCATTCCTACTACCATCGGTGGATTGCTCAGTGCGATCGGGATAAGCGGCATGGACCGGCTGCTGCGGAAAAACGTGATTGCCACCAGCGGCAAAGCTATTGAAGCGGCCGGTGACGTGGATGTGCTGCTCCTTGATAAAACCGGCACCATTACCCTGGGAAACCGCATGGCGACCGAATTTCTACCGGCGCGTGGTGTCAGTCGGGAACTACTCGCCGAAGCAGCCCAGCTTTCTTCATTGGCTGATGAAACCCCGGAAGGCCGTTCAGTTGTTATACTTGCCAAAGAACTGTTCAACCTCAGGGCCAGGGATATCCATGAAGACAATTCCACCTTCATTCCTTTCACCGCTCAAAGCCGGATGAGCGGGGTTGATATTAGGGACAGGAAAGGAAATATCCGGCATATCAGGAAAGGATCGGCCGATGCTATCAAGAAATTTATTCAGAACAACGATGGATTTTTCCCCAAGGAAGTTTCGGAAACCATTGTCAATCTTGCCAGGCAAGGCGCAACTCCGCTGGTGGTCGCCGAAAACGACCAGGTGCTGGGAGTGATCCACCTCAAGGATATTGTGAAGGGTGGCATACGGCAGCGTTTTGCCCAACTCAGGACCATGGGCATACGGACTATCATGATAACAGGAGATAATCCGCTGACAGCGGCTGCAATTGCTGCCGAAGCAGGAGTTGATGATTTTCTTGCCGAAGCAATGCCTGAACACAAACTGGAAAGAATCCGGCTTGAGCAGGCTAACGGGCACCTGGTAGGAATGATCGGTGACGGTACCAATGATGCTCCCGCCCTTGCCCAGGCCGATGTGGGTATTGCAATGAATACAGGGACCCAGGCTGCCCGGGAAGCAAGTAATATGGTTGACCTCGACAGCAACCCCACCAAGCTGATAGAAGTTGTGGAAACCGGCAAACAACTGCTCATGACCCGCGGAGCCCTCACCACATTCAGCATTGCCAACGATGTGGCAAAATACTTCGCCATCATTCCTGCCATAGCAACCGCTCTTTATGCAGGTACTTCGACAAAAGGCCCCCTTTCGGCCCTGAATATCATGAACCTGGCAACCCCGCAAAGCGCTATTCTGAGCGCCGTCATTTTTAATGCACTCATCATCATTATGCTCATTCCCCTGGCAATGAAAGGCGTTAAATACAGGCCATTGCATGCTAATACTGTCCTCATGCGCAACCTGCTGGTATATGGATTGGGCGGGTTGATTGTGCCCTTTATCGGGATTAAACTCATTGACCTTTTATTAAATTTCTGATATCCGAAATTGGATTCATGAGCCTGTTGATTACAACTGTTTTAAGCCTTATAAAATGAAAAAACAATTATTAATAGCCTTCAGGTTGTTCCTGGTCCTGACCATTCTCACAGGAATAATATACCCGCTTTCAGTGACCTTTTTATCGCAACGCTGCTTTCCTGCCAAAGCGAACGGAAGCCTGGTTATGAAAAATGGCCGGATTTCAGGTTCGGAACTCATCGGGCAACAGTTTTCCGGTTCAGGCTATTTTTGGCCACGACCTTCAGCTACCGGTTATAATACCCTTCCATCATCAGGATCAAACCTGGGTCCTACAAGCGTTCAGCTCAGGGGTCTGGAAGAAAAGCACCGGTCAGAGTTTATTTCCAGGAATATGCTTAATAGTAATACCCAGGTTCCGGTTGAAATGCTTTTTGCTTCGGGCAGCGGCCTCGACCCTCATATTTCGCTACAGGCAGCCATTTTGCAAATCAACCGGGTTGCAGAGGCCAGGGGATTCGATTCAGCAAAAAAACTAAAACTTCAATCATTGGTATTTAAATTCAGCGAAAAACCGCAATATTCTTTCTTTGGTGAGGAACGGGTTAATGTGTTTATGCTTAATTTAGAACTTGATAATCTGAAATAGCCGTGACGGACGAAACAAGGCCCAGCCCCGACGAAATCCTGGCATCCATAAAACTGGATGAAGAGAAGGGGAAGAGGGGAAAATTAAAAATATTTTTCGGGATGTGCGCCGGGGTGGGCAAAACCTATTCAATGCTCAAAGCGGCTCATGTTGAAAAGTCCAAAGGAACCGATATTATTATTGGATATATCGAACCGCATAACCGCAAGGAAACCATTGAGTTAACAAAGGGCCTTGAACTTATACCGCGTCTTTCAATCCATTACAAGGGAACTTCACTCCAGGAAGTGGATATTGATGCTATTGTCGCCCGGAACCCCGGGGTTGTGCTTATTGATGAGCTGGCACATTCAAATGCACCGGGGAGCAGGCACCTGAAAAGATACCAGGACGTGATGGATATTCTGGACAATGGAATAGATGTTTATGCCACACTGAATGTTCAGCACCTCGAAAGCCGATCGGAAACGGTGGCCCAGATCACGGGGATAGTGGTTCGGGAAACCCTGCCCGACGAGATTTTCGAAACTGCCGATGAGATAGAAATCGTTGATTTAACGCCTGATGAACTATTAACCCGTTTTTCGGAAGGGAAAGTATATACCCCCGAACAATCGAGGGAAGCGATCAGTAACTTCTTCCGTAAGGGAAACATCACGGCCTTACGCGAAATGGCTCTCCGTATTGTTGCCGACCGGGTGGACAAGCAGCTCAGGCAGTACATGCAGCTGAAGCGCATTTCGGGTCCCTGGAAATCGGGCCTGCGACTTATGGCTGTGATCAGCGCCAATACCCATTCGGGAAGCCTGATCCGGTGGGCCAAAAACCTTTCGTATACCATGGGCGCAACGTTGCTTGCGCTTTATGTGGAACCATCGCGTAAACTTTCTCAATCGCAGCATGAAAAACTCAACCGCAACATCAAGCTGGCCAAGCAACTGGGAGCAGAGTTTATTTCCACATCGGGCGATGATTTCGTAAAAGCGGTATTGAATATAGCCCACAAGGAAAATATTACCCATATCATTATCGGGAAACCTCGCCAGCGCAATGTTTTATCTCTTTTCAAGCTTGGGAATTATGTAAATAAACTGGTTCAGCACAGCGGAAACATTGATGTGTATGTGCTGGGGTCTGATAAATCGAGCGACGAAAAAGACCTGAAATACATTTCCGTACCTTCGTTTTCATCCGGTTTTGCACAGTACTTCCTGGCCGGGATCATAACCCTGGCTATAGCCTTATCTTTTTACCCGTTTAAAGATTTAATCGGTTACCAGGTAGTTTCATTTGCGTTGCTATTCATGGTTTCAATACTCGCGATTTTTTACGGTATTGGCCCGATCCTTCTCTCCGCATCGCTGAGCGCGCTTCTCTGGAATTATTTCTTTATACCGCCGGCATTTACACTTCATATCAGTAAGCCTGAGGATGTGCTGATGTTTGCCATGTTTTTCATCATAGCGTTGCTGAACGGCATCTTAACTACCCGGGTTAGGAAACAGGAGAAGCTGGCACTGGTAAGGGAAGAGCGTACCAATGCCCTCTACCAGCTTACCAGGGAACTTTCGCTTGCATCAGGAATTAATGAAGTATTGAAGGTTTCAGTGTCGCGTATTCTGAAGTTTTTTCAACTCGAAAACGCCATACTGCTTCAGGGGGGTAATAACGAATTAAACACCGAAATCCAGCATGAAACAAACCTGTCCTTCACTCAATCGGATCTGAGTATCGCAAGCTGGTCATTTAATCATTCCGGCAAGGCCGGAAGATACTCTGATACCCTGCCTTCCTCTGCCTATACATTCTACCCTCTTACGGCGAGCAAACTCCGGCTCGGGGTAGTAGCCGTAAAGCATACCAGGGCGTTTACCGGTGAGGAAGAGTTGTTCTGGGACACTTTTAAGGTTCAAGTTTCAAATGCCCTGGAACGTGAATTTCTGAATGACCTTGCGCTGCGGGCATCCATTCTTAATGAGTCCGACAAACTCTACAAGACACTCTTCAATTCTATTTCCCATGAACTCAGGATACCGGTAGCAACCATCATGGGGGCTTCAGATACCTTGCTTTCAGGCGATTTTGATCCGGTGACAACCAAACGGCTGTATGACGAAATTTTAACTGCCTCCGAACGGTTGAACCGGTTGATCGAAAACCTGCTTAATATGTCGCGCCTGGAGACTGACAGGATCAAACTCCATACTGACTGGCACGATGTTCATGACCTGGCGAATAAAGTGTCGGAATCACTGAAAAATGAACTTCAACAATTTAAGCTGGAGATTGTTATACCTGATTCCATGCCGCTGGTTAAGATTGACTTCGGTTTGATGGAACAGGTGTTGCACAATCTTGTCTTCAACGCAACCCAATATGCCCCTCATCACACAACCTTACGAATCAAGATGTATTTCGACGCCCAGCATTTTTATATGCAGGTAATGGACCGGGGATCGGGGTTTCCCCCGCAATCCATCCCGTATGTATTTGATAAGTTTTACAGGGTCGAAGGCGCCTTACCAGGCGGTACCGGTTTGGGATTATCGATAGTGAAAGGATTCGTGGAAGCGCACAGCGGAACGGTTAAAGTGGAGAATCGTCAGAACGGGGGAGCCGTTATCACGGTTAAAATTCCTTCCGAATCACCTGACCTCGGATTAATGGAATAACTTTACAGGCATGGTACATGACGACACTATATTGATCATTGACGACGAGGTGCAGATCAGGCGCTTGCTTGAAATCACGCTTGGAGCCAGTGGTTATAAGGTTGTGGAAGCCGGTACAGGGAAAGAAGGCATCATAGCCGCTGCTACCTATAATCCTTCGCTGATCCTTCTCGACCTGGGGTTGCCTGATGAAGACGGGCAGCTTATATTGAAAAAATTGCGCGAATGGTTTACCAATCCTATTATAGTTCTTTCAGTCAGAAGTTCCGAAGATGAAATAATAGCTGCTCTTGATCACGGGGCCATCGATTACCTCACCAAACCCTTCCGCAGCGGTGAACTCATGGCACGTATCCGTTCAGCATTCAGGATGGTTCATGCCAAAGATGAGTCGAACCCGGTATTATCCTTTCAATCCCTCACTATCGACCTGGCAAGTCATGTAGCCCGTAAAAATGATGAACTGTTAAAGTTAACTTCAACAGAGTTCTCCCTGCTTGCGTTATTAGCAAAAAATTCAGGGAAAGTCCTCACTCATCAATACATCCTGAGGGAGGTATGGGGATTCGGATACCATGAACAGACCCAGTATTTACGGGTTTTTGTAGCGCAACTGCGTAAAAAAATTGAAGATGACCCGGCTTCTCCCAGGTTTATTATCACTGAATCGGGGATAGGGTATAGGTTTAGCAGTTAGGCCGGTGCATGGTCGCAATGCTTTGCAACCATGCACCAGCTAACGTGTTATTTCATTACAACTGTCATTATTGAATGTGCAGGACTTTTTGTTTTCACGGCCTTATTATTTATCCAAACACAGAATTCTTTTTCATTGGCCGTGGCATTTTGAATTACGGTCGCAATGGTCCCATCAGGATTCAGGAACGATGTAGCCCATAAATTGTCATCGTTCGACGAACAGACAATGCGTTTAGCCCCCGGGCGGATAAACTTTGAAAAATGCCCCAGGTAGTAAAATGAATTCATATACAGCAATTCCCCGGTTTTGGTATTGCCAATCACGGGGGCATAGCAGAAGTTTTTCACATGGTTTGGTCCCCCAGTTTCATCCAGCAGGATATTCCAGTCAATCCATCCGTCCGCGCCATTATTGAGGTCGTTGATGAGCGATTTTCCGTAGGTTTCTCCCCAGTGCCACTCATTGATGCTGTCGTAGTTAAAGGGATAAACACAGCCTTCGGTAAAAAGCATGTTTTTACCCGGGAAAGATTCATTATGGATTTTAACGTTTTCGAAATGATCGCCGGTGTACCAATGAAACCCTGTACCCCAGACATATTTGGCAGCCTCGGGATCATCGTACATCACTTTGGCCCGCTGTACCATTAATCCGCGGTTATGATCCCATATAACAATGTTGGCATCTTTAAAACCGGATTTCGAAAGGGTTGGACCCATGAATTTTTTCACGAAATCGCGTTCCTCCTCTGCTGTGTATATGCATGATTCCCAGGTTTGAACAGCCATCGGTTCATTTTGTATGGAGAATCCCCAGAAATTGATCCCTTCCTTCTTGTATTCCTCCAGGAAACGCACATAGTAGTTGGCCCATGCCTGGTAAAATTCAGGTTTCAGTTTACCCCCTTTCAGCATATTGTTATTATCCTTCATCCAGGCCGGCGGGCTCCAGGGGGAAGCAAAAAATTGCAGGCTGCCGTTTGCCTTTGCCTGTGCCGCTTTAATCAATGGAATGCGGTATTGCCTGTCGTGGGCTATACTGAATTTTTCAAGTAAGGTATCGTTGGCCACATCTGCGTAAGCATAGCTTGAACTTGAAAAATCGCAACTGTTAATATGAGTACGGCAAAGGGAATAGCCAATTCCCTTTTTGGTAGAAAAATAAGCGTCGATGAGCTCATCCTGTTTTGCTTTGGGCAGCTTGTAAAATGTTTCGGCTGATGCATCGGTTAAGGCACCGCCAATCCCGACAATAGACTGAAAGGTCCTGTCAGGATCAAGCATGATGGTTGCAAAATGTTCTTCGGGCTGAACCAGATCCTCAAAAGCCAGATTCTGGACCTTGGTCAGTTTCATCGCAGTGCCTTTTGCTGTAACAAAAACAGCGGCACTCTTCAGTTCAAGGCTGGTGTTTTTTTTGTTTTTGTCCGACTTACTATCCGGTGATTTGCAGGCAAAAACAAAGGATAAAGCAATGAGGAAGACGACAAAATAGGATTTTCGGTTGATACCTGTATTCATAGTTGATCTGATTTGGATTTTATACGGAACTTGTAAGTTGAGATACAATTTAAAAAGGTATGCAAGAGGTTGATGCTAAATCGTTTAGTTAAACACCCTCACATAATCCACTACCATTTCCTGCGGGAAAACGGTAGAAGCATTAGGGTTACCGGGCCAGGCTCCGCCTACAGCTACATTCATTATGAAAAACTGCGACAGGTTAAAAGCATCAAATTTGATAGTGGTGTTGGTTACCGTAAAGTATTTATGATAATCAACATACCAGTCAATGGAGTTTTCCTGCCATATAATGGTAAAGACATGGAACATTTCATGGTAATTTTCGGCGGAAGAGACTTTAAAATTGCTGCCTATATACTGATGCCCACCGCTGTTATAATGAGCTGTTCCATAAACGGTGAGAGGATCATTCCCAAGGTACTCCATGATGTCGATCTCCCCGCAGGCCGGCCATCCGGCCGATGAAATATTGCTGCCCAACATCCAGAGTGCCGGCCAGATTCCTTGCCCTACCGGCATCCTGGCGCGGATGTCGATACGGCCATATTTAAATTCCTTTTTCCCTTGGGTAAGAATCCTTGCTGAAGTATACACCCCGGAATATGGATTTTTTAGTGCCCTGATCGTAAGATAACCGTTCTGAACAAAACAATTGTCGCTGGAGTTGGTATACGTTTCCAGTTCATTATTTCCCCAGCCCCCGGCGCCGAGATCATATTTCCAGTTAGTCAAATCCAGCGCGGAACCGTTGAATTCATCACTCCAGGTAAGGGTCATCCGTGGGTAGTTATCAGGTGTAATATAACCGTCAGCCGCTTTCAGGGCAGTATATGAATCGTCGTTCAGGATGGTAACTTTGCCCTGGAGTTTGTCGGCCGTAGCATTGGTTATGCTGTTAATCGTAAAGTAAAAATTCTTGTTAAACTCAAGGATGGTATCTGAAACAATAGGTATCTGGATTATTTTTGAAGTTTCTCCAGGTAAAAATGTTATCAGCCCATTGGGTACAGCTGTATAATCCTGTCCTGATGTTGCCGTTCCGTCAAGCGTTGACCAGGTAACCGTTACCGTATTGGTTGTGGCTTCAGATAGAAAAAAGCTGACAGATGCTTTTGTGCCGGTGATATTTCCTTCGTCCAACGAAACATCCAGAAAAGTGAGTTTTGGAATTACCGGGGGTGTATATGTATCGTCGTTCAGAATAGTTACGGAACCTTTACGTAAACTGGCAGTGGCATTGGAAATACTGTCAATTTTGAAGAATAATACCTTGTCAGGCGATTTTATGGTATCCGATATAATGGATATCTCGATTGATTTTGTGGTTTCTCCCGGCAAAAAGGTGAGAACTGCGTTTGATACGGCAATATAATCTTTTCCCGCCATTGCCGTGCTGTCAGCAGTTGACCAGCGCACTGATACAGTGTTTGTAGTCGCTTCCGAAAGATTGAAGCTGACGACGGCTTTAACTTCTGGGCTATTTCCCTCAGGTAATGAAACATTGCTAAAGGTAAGTTTGGGAACAACCGGAGTATTGTCGGGTGTTTTTTTGCACGACCATCCTGACATGAACAGGAGGCAGAGGACAAATGGAAACAATCGGATGTTTTTCATCTTAGGTATTTCAGTTAGTTGGTAAGGGTATGTAAATGCAATGGTGGTGAGGGTTCGTTATTTTAAAGAGCTGTGCTATGTTCGCATTTATTTTATTTCCACGAAAGTTTGCTGCCTTATGTCCCTTGAAGAACTTCCCACGAGCAAACCGAATTTCCCGGGTTCAACCTTCCAGCCTTTCCCTGCCGCATCGTAATAGGCAAAGGAGCGGGAATTCAGCAGGAATGAGACTTCCTTTTCCTCTCCTGGTTCTAGTTTCACTTTGGCGAATCCTTTGAGTTCCTTATCAGGCCGTGGCACACTGCTGTGCTTATCGGAAACATATAACTGCACAACTTCACTTCCGGCTATACTCCCGGTATTCTTAACCTGCAGGCTTACTTTAACGGTCCCATTATCCTTCTCCTGCGACTTTATTCCCGAATATTCAAAAGTGGTGTATGACAGTCCGAAACCAAACGGGAATGTGGGTATCAAATTGTTTTTATCGAGATAGCGGTACCCCACAAATATCCCTTCTGAATAAGGCGCTTCGAGCCCTTTATCCATGTATCCCCTGAATGTGGGGCTCTGATTATAATTGCTGATGAATGAGAAAGGCAGTTTGGCTGAAGGATTATGTTTGCCGAACAGGATGGCTGCGATTGCATTTCCGCCCTCCTGGCCGGAAAAAAATGTTTCAAGCAAAGCCGGCACATTATCGAGCCATTGACTTGTGATCACGGCGGTTCCCGTGTTAAGGACCACAATAGTCCTGTGATTTGCCCCGGCTACCGCCCTGATCAGTTCTGCCTGGTTCCCGGGAAGATCAAGCCCGCTGCTGCGGTCAAAACCTTCACTTTCGATGGATTCGGATGAGCCTGCAAATACAATGGCAACATCGGAGCTTTGGGCTGCTTTCACAGCTTCTGCGATCAGCTTATTCTGACCTTTATCCACAGGCAGATCCCAACCCAGGATGAATACCGCGCTTCCCCCGTGCTGGTAATATTCGGACTTAATATCATAAGGTTTTCCGGCTTCAAGTGTAATATACCCGGTATCAACAGTCACACCGTGATCAGTCCAGTTATCGATCAGTTTTTTGCCATCTACATATAATCTTACCCCGTCGTCGCCGGCCGAATAAAATGCATATTTCCTGGTCAAAGGAGGCGTTATCAGGCCGGTCCAGCGAACCGAGTAGTTTTCCTTGCTCATGCTGGGAGCGGGGGCGTAATCATCCCACATAAAGTATAAAGTACTGTCGGTGCGGGTCAGTACCGGCTTACCCTTTAATTCCATATTGCTGAAATACTCAGCCTTCAGCCCGTTGCCCTGATTGGCGCCGGCCTGAAAATACTTTTTATGGATGGGTTCCAGCGGTACAGATGCCAGCACATCTCCCCGGGCATAAATGATTTCCGCATTTTTCCCGACCAGTTTTTTGATCCCTTCTAGTGGTGTAACGGCGTAAAAAGGGTCAATCCGGGAACTCCCACCACCTCCTGTCCTGGCTTCTGCTGCGTTTGGACCGATCACTGCAATTTTAGGGTACCTGGCCAGGTCAAGCGGAAGCAGATTATCACTGTTTTTCAGGAGCACTGTGCTCTCTTCGGCAACTTTGAGTGCAAGTTGTTTATGTGCATCCCCGGTCAGAATGGTTGTGTCAGGCTTTACCGCAGTTTCAAAAAGCCCAGCAAGAAATTTAATCCGGAGGATCCGGCGAATCTTGTCATCGATGGTCTTATCACTGATCTTGCCTTCTGAAATGGTCTTTTTTAATTTTTCGACAGTAAAAACATCTGCTTTAGGCATTTCCACATCCAGGCCGTTGTTTGCGGCATTCAGGGTCGAATGCGTCGAACCCCAGTCGGAAACCACTAATCCCCTGAATCCCCAGTCATTTTTAAGTATATCGGTTAACAACTCCTTGTTTTCACTGCACCACGATCCGTTTACTTTATTATATGCCGACATCACCGACCAGACATCCGCCTCCTTCACGGCGGACTCGAACGAAGGAAAGTAGATTTCGCGCAGGGTACGCTCATCGGCTGCTACGTTCACTTCGGTGCGTCGCCATTCCTGGTTGTTAAGTGCAAAATGTTTGATACTGGGTATTACCTGCTGCGACTGCAGGGCTTTGATGTAGCTGACAGCCATTCGGGAGGTCAGCCAGGGGTCTTCGCCGGAACTTTCGAAATTTCTACCCCCAACAGGCAAACGGTGGATATTTACACAGGGCCCCAACAGGTAATTTCTTCCCCTGGCTTTTGTTTCAGCAGCCAGGGCCTCTCCTAATGCTGTAACAAGCCCTGTATCCCAGGTGGCGGCTATAGCTGCTCCGCATGGGAATGCAGTAGCTTTTTCCCAGCGGACTCCAAGGGGCCCGTCAGTCATGTGAAAAGCCGGTATCCCTAGCCGTTTGTTAACCCTTGTGTCGAAACCGGTTTCACCGCTGCCTGAAAGTTGTTCCAGCTTTTCGTCCAGGGTCATCCGCTTTAGCAGGTCTTCAACCCGGTCATCGGTTTTTACTCTTCGGTCCTTGTAAACAGGTGTTTTACATGCCTGGAATCCGATCAGGCAGAGCATGATAAAAAGAAATTTGTACCTGATCATATCAAACTGATTGTGACATTGGCAATTTAAGTTATTGCCAGAGAAATAAATGGTTGAGGTAAAAAAGTTAGCCTGTTTACTTCCCTGTGATGACGGGAATTCATGAGGAAATCCTTGATGAAAGTGAGAATATTCCCGGGCTTGTTTAATGTAACCCCGGGATTATTCCCATTGGTTTGGAGTTCCGGATTAATATCCGGGATTCTGCACCAGTTGGGTATTCTTATCCATTTCGGCCTGCGGGATTGGCCAGATGAGGCCATTGTGAGTCAGGTTGTAACTCATGCTTACATCTCCGAAATTGGTGACTGCATTGATTACCTCAATGGCTCTCCCGGTTCGCTTTAAATCGAACCAGCGAACGCCTTCAAATGCCAGTTCAAGCCTTCTTTCCTTTTCGATGGCCAGGCGCATGTCGGACTGGTTGCCGGCAGATGTATTTGGCAGACTTACCCGGGAACGAA
>JANXXZ010000087.1 GCA_025350385.1 Bacteroidales bacterium | reverse complement strand
AGATACCGCAAATCAGGTTGATGTTGGTTGGGGATGGTGGAATTTCAGGTGATCTTACACAGCAGGCTAAAACCAGCGAAATAGATGAGCTGGTTGATTTCGAAGGCTGGCAACCTTCCTCACGAGTAAAATCATATATTGAAGCCAGCTCTGTTTGTGTAATTCCACATATACGCTCGGAACAAACTGATAATTCAAGTCCCAACAAATTGTTTCAATACATGTATTGCAGGAAACCAGTAATTTCTTCGAACTGCACCTCACTGGAAAAAATAATTAACGGGGAAAAATGCGGTCTGATATTTAAGGATAAGGATGCGGAGGATCTCGCAGAGAAAATCATCTTTTTGTATAAAAATCCCGATCAGATGTCCAGGTTGGGCCTTAACGGGTATAATGCTGTAATGGAGAAATATAATTGGGAAGCGACTGTTAGACCTTTAGTTGAGATATACGGTAAACCAGTATTGAAGTTTCCAATACTGGGTATATAGGTGGGAGACAACAAGGTGTTGTCGTTAAAAATCCCCTCCCTTCCGGTCCATTGAAGAAATGATTAAAAAATCCACCCTCTAAGAAGGTGGACTTGAAAAGCCCTTGTAAGGGCCAAATGTCTAGTTACCATTTTTTTCAACTTCATACTTGTTATCATTTATGTTACTTTTTTCAATGCTTCATTTTTTTTGTGATGTTTAATTTACATGCATAGCTAACAGAACATAACCACAACCAAAGGAGGTGGTTTTAAATTTATAATAAATTACCAATTAGCGAATCTTTTATCATAACTTCCTCGAAATGAAATTGAATCCCCGCTTTAAAAATCGCTAACATGTCTTAAAAACTCAACTAATAGATGTGACTTTTACCAAATATATCGTTCCTACACGACTTTATTCAGACTTGTAATTTACTTTCTACCAATCTATTGTCCCTACGAGACAGTCCCAGCGGGACTGCATATTAGTAGAATATAAAGTAACCAAATTGGCAAAAGACTATTAGGGACGATATGTTACTAGCAAGTCATGAGTCAAATTCTTTTATATCTGATATTTTAATTGGGGAAGTCATTTTGAAAATTTCACTATTATATTGTTGCTAAAAATATGGATAACTTCAATTGGAACTCAAAGGTAAAACAATATTTCCTTTCCTTTGGGTAATATTATTATTTTTGCATAGAATATATTATGCAAGTCCATATCTTCACAAATGAGGGTTTATACAGTAACTCCTTGATCAAGCTCCTTGAAAAGCAGTTAGATTTAGAAGAGCATCTTTTCATATTCAGAAAACAAAAATCTACAGGACAGGACTATAGTGAAAAACTCTCCAAGCGGATTATTTATTCTTCAAATTTTCGTTCATTGTTGTGCGAAGTACTACCAATTCTCAGAAAAGCAAAATGGATTTACTTTCATTACCTGCCTTATGGGCCTTCGCTTCTGCTGTGGGCAGTTTCTCCGGATCTTTTAAGAAAATCAACATGGATTATCTGGGGAGGTGATGTATTTATTTATAAAGAGAAGAATCGAAACGCTAAAACCCGATTATATGAATTACTACGTCATATTTCTATTCCCAATTTTCCAGAAATGGCATCTTTCATTGAAGAGGATGCCCGAGAAGCAATGTCAATATATAGATCAAAGGCACAGTATATCCCAATTTTATATCCCATTCCATTAAGCATTAATCAGTTAAAGGATTTACCTAAGAAAACTGAGAATAGAACACTTTCAATTTTATTAGGGAATTCAGCTGATCCTTCAAATTTCCATATCGAAACCATTGAATTTCTTGCAAGATTTAAAAATCAATCTATCAAAGTTTATTGCCCACTTTCATACTATACTGATAGTACCTATGTTGATAAGGTAATCCAATTAGGCAAAGACTATTTCAAAGATAACTTCATCCCAATCAAGAATATGATGACTCCAACTGAATATGCTGGTTTTCTGGCGGGTATGGATGTCGGAATTATGAATCACAGGCGACAACAAGCTCTCGGTAATGTGTTACCTTTGTTATTTCTCGGTAAAAAAGTATTTTTAAGAAGTGATATCTCTACATATAGATTTCTTGATCGGGCAGGATGTATAATCTTTGATATCAAGAGTATTGCTGATTGTTCTTTTAAATGTTTCTCAGAAATGGCCAATTCTGCAAAACAGATTAATAAAAGAAGCGTAGAGAAAATCACCTCAGATGAGTATTGCACTTCATTGTGGTTAAACTTATTGAATAAACATCAACAATGATAAACGTAACCAAGACTCATTTACCTGATAAAGAAAAGTACAAATCATATGTCGACCGGATTTTTGAATCAGGTTGGCTCACGAATAACGGCCAATTTGTACAAGAACTTGAGAACAGACTTTCTGAATACCTTGGCGTAAAGCATCTGCTTCTTGTCTCAAACGGCACTCTAGCATTACAGGTAGCTTACCATGCACTGTCAATCCAAAAGGAGGTCATTACCACACCTTTTTCATTTGTAGCAACTACAAGCAGCCTGGTTTGGGAAGGATTGTCTCCTGTGTTTGCAGACATTCACCCTAAAACATTGAACATTGATCCTTTGAAAATACCATCCTTAATTACTAGCAATACTTCTGCCATATTACCTGTGCACGTTTTTGGGAATGCATGCTCGATTGACATTATTCAGGCAATCGCTGATTCTTCAGGAATAAAAGTAATTTATGATGCTGCTCATGCATTTGGTGTCAATTATAAAGGAAAGAGCATTCTATCATATGGTGATGCTTCAGTACTAAGTTTTCACAGTACAAAGATTTTTCATACAATTGAAGGCGGGGCTATCATTTTCAAAAACGAAGAAGATTATAATCTGGCAAAACTGATGATTAATTTTGGCATTTCTGGCTATGATACTGTATCGGCTCTGGGAATTAACTGCAAGATGAATGAATTCCAGGCTGCAATGGGTCTCTGTATGTTGGATGAAATGGGAAGTATAATTGAAGGGAGAAAAGCAGTATGGATTAGATATAATAATGCCTTCTCTAATGTAAACAATATATTATTTCAACTCCAAAATTTGGACTCGACTCAAAATTATTCTTATTTCCCGGTTATATTTCCAAATGAGAATAAACTAATTGAAATTAGGAACAAGTTGAATAGTAAAGACATTTTTCCCCGTCGTTATTTCTACCCTTCACTTGAACAAGTTCCTTACTTGTTAGACCGTCAGGAAATGCTCCATTCTTCATCTATTTCATCACGGATCCTTTGTTTGCCAATTTACAATAAACTAGACCCGGACACACAGGATTTTATTATCAATGCGATAGCCAATAATAATTAGTAACTATGACAAACTCCTTCTTAACATCGGAAGAGCTAAAATTCATCGGATTCCAATCGATTGGATCAAATTGTCTTATAAGTAGGAAAGCCTCAATTTTCACTCCTGAACTAATTTCACTAGGTGACAATGTGCGTATTGATGATTTTAGCCTATTGAGTGGCTTCATCACTTTTGGATCTTTTATCCACGTTTCAGCCTACACAGCACTATATGGAAAGTTTGGAATTGAAGTAGGAAACTTCGTCACCATCTCTGGACGCGTCCTGATATATAGTCAAAATGATGATTATAGTGGTGCATTCCTCACCAATCCAATGGTTCCAGAACTCTATACCCGAGTTTATGGAGGGAAAGTGATCTTTGAAAAGCATTCTATTGTTGGCGCCGGAAGTATTGTACTTCCTTCAGTTACTTTTCATGAAGGATCGTGTGCAGGAGCAATGAGTTTGATTAAAGAAAATCTTCAGGCATGGAAAGTTTATGCTGGAGTTCCTGCCAAGTATATATGCAATCGTAAAAATGATATTTTGGTTCTAGAAAAAGAATTCCTGAATAGCATTGATAAAGTTGGCATATAGAAAACTATTCTAGGAGAAATTCTTTTTCTTTCGCATCTTCACATTCTGTATACTCACATTCAACTCAAACCCAATCAAAACTATCATCGCATTAAAATATATCCATACCATTACTATAATCAGTGTACCAATTGATCCATATAAGGTATTATAGGTCGAAAGATTATTTACATAATAGTTGAAGCCTATCGAGGTGGCTACTGTCAACAAGGTGGCCAGAGTCGAGCCTGCAGAGATAAATCGGAACCTGCTTTTCCGAGAAGGTGCCAGATAATACAGGAATGAAAATGCAAAAAATAACATTGCGAGCGTTACAAGCCATTTGCCGGTTAGAATTAGGTAGTAACCAAAGTCATCACGAATAATCCCTTCCCGTAATAAAAAGTCAATCGCCAAAGGACCTATTGTGATCAATGCAATCGCCATGACTACTAACGTTGACAATATAAAAACCAGTAAGATGGATATAAGCCTGATCCGATACCAACTTCGCGTCTCAATGGAGTGCTTTGTTTGATTAAAAGATTCAATCAGGCTGTGAATTCCGTTGGTTGAAAAGTACATTGCCATTATAAATCCAATCGAGAGTAAACCACCTCTTGGTCTTTTTACAATGTCAAAAAGTGTCTCTTCCACCATCTCGTATGCTTTCTTGGGAATGAAGTTTCGCATTAGTTCAAGCAATGAATCCTGAAAGCCGATAATAGGAATATAGGGTATTATTGTAAAGAAAAAGATAATTGCCGGAAACAGGGCCAGAAAGAAATTATATGAAAAAGCGGCGGCTCGCATACTGAGTGCGCCTTTCTGCAATCCACGGATAAAAAAAACAGTCACATCATAAAATGACAGTCCATCAAAACCAGGTAGGATCAATTTACGCGATTGTCTTACACTTGAAGTAACAGCCCTACTTTGAACCACTTGTTCAAGCATATTTTTAAAGTAGGAATTGATACGGACTGACAGTTGAACCATAGAAGAAATGACGAAATAGTTATTTTACTGCTTTCAAACTGAGATCAAGACTACTGATATGATGTGTAAGTGAGCCTACTGAAACAAAATCAACCCCACATTCAGCATACTGCCTTATGGTTTCGAGTGTTATGCCTCCTGAAGCCTCTGTTTCGAAACGCCCATCAATAATTCTTACTGCGTCTTTCAAGATTTCGAATGAAAAATTATCAAGCATTATTCGGTCAACACCACCAACTTCCATCACTTTTCGTACTTCATCCAAGTTACGGGTTTCAATTTCGATCTTTAATTTCAATCCCTTATGCATAAGGTATGTATGCGCCGCATGAATAGCTTTTTCGATTCCACCGGCAAAATCAACATGGTTATCTTTGATCAGGATCATATCGTAAAGCCCGATACGATGATTGTACCCTCCCCCAACACGCACTGCCATTTTCTCAATCTCGCGCAAGAGTGGCGTTGTTTTCCTAGTATCAAGAACCCGAGTTGGAAGATTGCCAATCGCATTCACCATCAAACGGGTCTGGGTGGCAATACCACTCATGCGCTGCATGAAATTCAAGACTGTTCGCTCGGCTGTCAATAATGAAACTGAAGGACCTTCAACCTCAAATACAATATCCCCATTGTGAATATCAGAGCCATCACAGATAAAAACCTCTAGTCTAATTGCAGGGTCAACCTGCCGGAAAACTTCTTTTGCTATTTCAATACCGGCAAGCACACCCGATTCTTTAACAAGCAATCGTGCTTTACCGACTGCTGATGCTGGTATAGTAGAAAGAGAAGTATGGTCGCCATCGCCAATATCTTCACGAAGTGCCTGGATGATAATTTCATTAATTGTCACTGGATAAAAATAATTTAGTATAACCCGGAACGGATTATTAATTGGCCTCAAATTGAATCTGCTGAATCTGCAGTTTATTATCGGCAGGTTTTAACAGGAAGTAAGTTTTATACACCCGGTTATTGCTTTTATAGGTACCTATCATAAATTGCGAACCGCCAGCTGAGGCACCTTTCTGATCAACATTAAAGGCTATAGGTGGATTCCTTGCAAAAAAATCCTTCATCACCATTTCAGCCTGAACCTTGCTAAAAGTACCCTCCTTGCCCGGTAGGGTAATTTCGACTGCAGTACTGAAAAATGATGCCAGCGATTTTGAGTTTCCGCTGCGGACAGAAGCTGCTATATTTTCGACAATCCCTGGTGTTTCTTCAGGTTTTCCTGATGCTTGCATCAGAAAAGTTAAACTGATCAAAAGGGGGAGTATAAGGATTCTGTTTTTCATGTGTATATATTTTTGTTAAGCGTTTAAAATGAGTATTTTAACTAACAGGTTAAGAGAGTAAATTTTCATGCT
>JANXXZ010000083.1 GCA_025350385.1 Bacteroidales bacterium | reverse complement strand
ATCCCATGGTTGAGTGCCGCAACTTTCTTTACCACGTCGTCGGTAAGCTGAATAAGGTTTGCATCGGGTTGCTTAACAATTGCCACCAGCACCGCATTTTTCCCGTCGGCATTGATGCGGATGTATTCAACACGTTCGGCAATTTTAACAGTGGCAATATCTTTCAGCACAACCACCCGTTTACTGTCGTTGCTGATTACCAGGTTCTGAAGTTGCTCTAGGTTTTCCACCGAGGCATCGGTAACTGTGAGGTACAGGCGGTTAAAATCAGTGAGATAACCGTTGCTGGTGATGAAATTTGTCTGGCTCAGAGCGGTGGTTATCAGCGCGGGAGTAATGCCCAATGCGCTCATTTTCCGGGCATTCAGCTCTATATGGTATTCTTTGGTTTTACCCCCGATAACACGCACTTCTGATACTCCGTCAACCTGCGAAAGGAATGGTTTAATGGTATAATTGGCGATCTTGTTCAGTTCAATATTGCTCCTGCCTTTCCCTTCAATCACATACCCGGCTACAGGCAGGATGGAAGGGTTCATTTTTTCCACCGAAATAACAGTACCGGGAGGCAGTTCATCCTTGATCTTGTTGATAGAAGATTCTATTTGCTGCTTGCTCAGGTCGATATCAGCTTTCCAGTCCATGAATGCGGAAATTTCACAGCTTCCACGGCTGGTGATGCTGCGGACATCCTTGAGATTGGGCACTCTTTTGATGGCATTTTCCAGGGGTTTGGTCACGGTAACCATCATCTTATTCACCGGCTGGAGCCCGTTTTCAGCAATTACCTTGATTTTTGGAAAAGTTACTTCCGGAAAAAGGGATGATTGCATTTTTGAATAGGCAAAAAAGCCCCCGGCAACAAGAATTACCAGCAGAACGGCAACAGGATTTTTGTGTGAAACAAAGAAATTGTTCATGCTGTATTATTTGTTGATGTGGACATAAGCCGTGTCGGACAAGCCATACTGTCCGGTCTTCAGTATCCGGTCATCCGGGCTGAATTGAGGTGACAGGATTTCAATCCGTTCATTCGTTGAAATGCCCTTTGTTACCGGAACTTTCACAGCGGTGCTGTCGTTGATCAGTTTCATGACCCAGAAATTATCCATGGTTTCGTTGGAAAGAATGCAGGATTTATCCGCGACCTGTGCTTTTTGTTTCGTGTTTTTTACCAGTTGCACTGTGGCCAAAAGGTTTTCGGGCAGGGATAACCCGGTGTAAACCTTAATCTGGTAACTCTGGGTCTGTGATGCCGCATCGACCACGGACATCTGAGAAGAAATCCTGCCTTCGAGTTTAGTTGAATCGGGTAACAGCAGTATACAACCCGAACCGACAGAAGCATATTTCTTTAATTCATAAGGAACGTTCAGCAGGAAAACGAAACTGTTCTTCTGAGCGATGGTAGCCATCGCATCTCCATCACTCACATAGTCGTTCACAAATTTATTAACTTCGGTAAGTATGCCCGATTCAGGGGCCTTAACCAACAACAGGCCCTTTATAGCATAAGAAGTGTCGTTCGAATGGAACTTCGCTAATGCAGAGGCTTCCTTGGTCCGGATATAAAACAGGGGGCTACCGGCTTCGACGAATCCGCCCACGGTTGCAAGCGATTTTTCAATATAGCCTGTGACTGTCGCCTTCACCTGGTTTTTTTTCAGGTACCCTGAAACAGCTGATAGCTGAATAGATTCGCTTATGCCGGAATGCATCACTGACGTTACCGTAACCGGGGTTTTAACTTCGGTCTGTGCCTCTTCATCGGTATTGGATATGTTTTTGCAGCCACCTGAGGTGAAAAGTAATAAGGCAGCCAGTGCCGGGATCAGTTTGTTCATCTAATAATATTTTGTCTCATGAGTAATAAGATAGATTCTGAAAAGTATTGATTTTTTACCACCCCAGCCTCCCTGAAAACAGGGAGGGAGTTGATTTTGCTAAAGGTAAAAATGATCAGATTAACAAATAGCTTTTTAAGGTTACTCCCCCTGCCCGCAGGGGGAGACAGAGGGGGTATTCCCTTTTGGTGTTTTCACTTCATGGCTGTCTCATTTCAGGTGATTCAGTTGGTTAATAAGTTGAAGGCGGTTCATTTCGGCGATTGACAAGCTGTTTTGGGTTGCTGAGTAGTTGTTGATTATAACCATGAAATCAGTAATACGGACCAGCCCCTTTTCTATTTCGGTTTTATACAGATCAATAAGTTCTTCCTGTTGTGAAAGCTGGTTTTTGATATCGGAGATCAGCTCATCAGCCAGGTGCAGTTGTTCCGTTAACTGGTTATACTGTTGCCGGTATTGCCGGGTGTAAAAGTCGCGGTAAATGATGCGGGAATTTTCAGCAATATCGAGCTTTTTATATTGCTGAAAGCGTTGTTTGCCATCGTAAATGGGCAAGCTGAAATTCAACCCGAAACTGGTCCCGAAATTATTGGGAATGTTGAGGGGTTTGATGGCCAGGAAGCCGGCATCGGCAAAAGCGTCCAGTTTAGGTCGGTAGCTCAGGTCAACCAGCGTTCTGGAATTGGAGTTTTTAAGGCTGTCGATCCTCGATTGCAGCATAACCGGGGAAGAACTGATATCAAACCGGTTAATGAGCCTGATTTCCGGCTTTGAAAGTTCCACGGTGGTTGTATCAACTATTCCACAAAATAAATTGAGCAGGGCAAGATCATTTTTAAATTGCATGATCATCAGCTTGCGCGAAATCTCCTGCGCCTTAATGGTAACTGCCAGGTTCATGAGGTCGGTTTGCTGATAGATCCCGCTTTCGACCAGGTATTTCATAAGTTTTTTCTGTTCGGTAAGCATCTCAATCACTTTCCGGATGAACTGAAGCTGGCTGTAATCGGCATAAGAAGTGATGTATTGAAAAGTGATGTTCTTTTTGAGATCAGTCTCCGTTATTTTCCGGTTCACATTCAGTGATTGCTGAATAAGTTCAATACTTTGAAGTTGAGCTGATCTGACGTTTTTATTAATAAGGGATTGTTTCACCCCGATCAGCGCTGAATAATTACCACCGTTGGTGATGGCTTCATCGTAACCAAAATGATCCGAAGCAGGCGCTGCCAATACCTGTGATGTAATACCAACCTGGGGTTTATACCCGCAAAGTACCAGCAGACTGTCATTCCGCCCTGACTGAACCTGGTTTGTATAATCCTTCAACAAGGGACTGTTTTTCAATCCCTGTTCAAGGTAATAATCGAGTGAAAGAGTCTGGGCAGGAACTTCCTGCAAAAAAAGGAATCCTAAAACCAAAGCCAGGAAAGTCGGTTTAAGCATGGTTGCTTTATAGCGTTAAAAAAAGTAGAATCTGGAAAATATCAGGCGTTATTCCACCAATCCGAGCCCTGGCTCAAAGTTAGTGAAAAGTAACGCCTGATAGTCATGCTTTTGAAACAGCCAGGATTATTCAAAATGCCGGGCCGTCATAATTACTCTGGTTCTGATTAAGTTTATTGCAGATCAATTGTGCATAGTGCTTGGTGCATAGTACTTTGGATTCATAGTTTTACCACTTTAGTATGAGCAGAGATTTAATATGAAGGGTACCCGGTACCCGGTACCCTGCACTTAAAACGTGAAGCTACAAAATCATAAAAAATCTTAACCGGAACACCTATTCCCTACTTCACCGGTTCAATTTCCAGCACTGCGAAAGTTCCCGGTTTAACCGGCCTCCTGCCTTCGCCGGGTTCATATTCTCCCGCCGAAAGGTAAAGATGATGGGTAGTCCTGTCAACGGCAATTGTCCTCGCACCTGCTTGTGTAGGAATGGTTTCGAGAACCGAATAGTTGTCAGCGCTTTCCTGTTGCACCACGGTAATAGTGCCTTCCCCGTTCGACGAAAAGATACGCTTGGTGGACGGGTCGAATGCCACACCATCGCATCGGTCACCGATAGGAACCGTTGTAATAACTTTACCCGTATTGGCGTCAGTCACCGTCATCAGTTTATTACCGCAAACAGAAAACAGGCGGTGGTTGACATTGTCAAGAGCCAGTCCTGATGGTTCCACTCCCGGGGCGATGGGCCATTCGGCCTCCACTTTGAGGGAAGTGGCATTGATCATGGCAATAGTGCTCTTGTCTTCAATATTCACATAGATTTTTCCTTTTCCGTCCGATTGCGAAAATTCCGGTTTCCCACTGAGGGGAATGGTTCCGATAACTTTGTTATCAAGTGCATCAATTACGGTTGAATTGCTGCTTCTGCCGTTGAATGTGAAAACCCGGTGAGTGAAAGGATCGTAAAGGATGGCATCCGGATTATTGCCTGTAACATGAATTTTCGTAATCAGGGTGTATTTTTCAAGATCGATTACAGTTACAGAGGTATCCCTTCCATTGGAGATAAAAGCCTTTTTCAGGTCGTTGGCTATGGCAATTCCATGCACCCCTTTGGTATCGGGAATCATGGCTATTTGGACGCCTCTTTTGAGATCGACCACATTTACCTGTAATCCATGCGACACAAACAGGTGGCCGTTAACTTCATCAACTGTCAGGTAATCCCAGCCTCCGTCGCCCTGGAGGTGAATTGTTTTTGCGATCCTGTATTCCTGGCTTTTCGGCTGGGCCTGCATGATAGTTGCAATTAGCAGCAGGAAGATCATGCTGGAAAAAATGATTGTTCTTTTCATATTGTTTGATTTTTTGGTTGGAATGTATTGTAGATATTTGATGATACATCATTTTACAGGAACACCTTCACCGTCCAGGGTCACTTCTTTCTTCTTTTTACCCGATTTCAGGTTTGTTTCATAAACTATTCCTTTTCCGGGCCTTTCAAGTTTAGCGGTTTCAGCAATTTCCCATCCTTTGCAATTTGTTGAGATGTACGAACTAACCTTTGCCGGAAGTTGCGCGGCGGTTAATTCTGTTTCGGTTTCGACCCAGGTTCCGTCAGCCTTGAAATTGGCCGACATTTTTATGCCGTCAAGCATAAAATCAGCTTCATATTCAGAGGCGCTTTCCTTGCCCCATTTAACATCAGCGGCTTTTGCATATTTTTGCGCAAAGGCTTTTTGAACTGCTGCGGGAGGATTAATGGCAAATGAGCAGCTTGCGATCAGCAAAATGCCCAGCACTAAGATGATATTTTTCATGATAAGTTTATTTAGGTTGGAAACTATTAACCTGATGGCATAAGCAGGTTGATTTTCCAGGATATAAAATGAAAATGGACATGCACTTTCAAAATTCCTGAAGCCTTTTAAAATCATTTAATTAAATGGGAAATCCCGGATTAATCAGCCGATCAATCAAAGGATTTAACTTCCCGGGAGCGGGGGATGGAATATTTTATTATAAAAACCGGTTTCATACAATGTTACACTATGAACCAGTCGCATTTTCAGGACTAGCAAAGGTTTGAATGAAACGCCAGTATAGGGTTGAAAGGTGAACATGTTTTGAACAGGGTGATGCTGCAATACCGGTGGCGTATGTGGTTTCTGCGGGTCACCGTTGGCGTGCTTGTCGAAAACCCCGTCGAGGTTGAGCAGGTGGTCGGTTACAAAATCCAGAGGGGTCATATCCTTATCCTCATTGGCTTTGCAATGCCGGTACATAGCGGGCAAATCCGATCCAAACGAGAAATTACCCAGGGGCAAACAGATGGTCCCCAACAAATAATAGGTTAAAAATAATATAGAGCCGGTGTGTGCCACTGAAGTGATTTCGATGATAAAGGTATGGTTTAATCCTGTTGGCGTTACATCAGGTCATGATGTTCCGGACAGGCCTAATGCTGTATTAGTAGTTTTTGTGATATGACCTGGTTATTATTCATTAACCGGACCATATAAATTCCGTCAGGCTGCCAGGATAGATCAATAGTTGATCCTGTTTCCTGCTGACCGGAAGAATACACAAGTTTACCCAACGCGTTAAATACCATAAGTTCCTTTGTTCCCGGGGTCTTTACATCAGCGGTTTTGATGGTGAATATTCCCCGGGTCGGGTTTGGATAAATGGTAAATGATTCGTTACCGGGATCAATTTCGCGCAAACCACCGATAAATGCTACGCATCCGGGATCGCTTGTTAAAATTCCTGAAGTTACGACCGGATGCTGCATATGAGCAGTATAATTTGATTCCCAGGTTAGATCAATAGATGAAGTATCAATTGTCACACCTGAGAAAGTTGTTTGATTGGACCAGATGCAATCAGTACCATTTCCCAGCGAATCAGTAAGGATGATCCCGACCTGTGGATTTGTTGTCAGCGTTTTTTTTACTCCAATAATTGGCCCGTTTCCAACAACCAGTAATCCCCTGTCCCGGGTTTCAACCACATCCACAGGGCTTAGGAACAAGTCCTTTTTCCAAAGCAAAATACCTTCAGCATCAACCTTTAACATTTGACCGAGTTGCCCGGGTGTCACAAATACAAAATTACCATCAGAGGTGCTATGGAGCTTAGGTAAAATATTAGTTGCGAAGAACATGCCACCGTATATATCGTATTTTTTACTCCAAATCAGGTTGCCCGAATTATCGGTTTTCATTAAAACGAACCCGGCGTCAATCGTAAAGAAATAACTGTATAAGCCATCCTCTTTTACCAGTACATCACATCCAAACGCAAAGTCAGAACCAGGAAGGTTATATTGCTTTGACCAGGAAACCTGTCCTTGGGGAGTTAACTTGATCAACAACACTTGTTCATTGAAAGGGGAAAGATTTCCCAGGTATCCCATTACGATGAATCCGGAATCCGGGGTTTGTCTTACTGAATTGGCATTGTTTGTATTATTTCCGGCTGACAGCATTTTCATCCAGGTAACGTTGCCGACTTCACTGAGTTTAGTAATAAATATTTTTGAAGAAGGACTCCCATTTTGTGACACAGTTCCGCAAAGTACAAATCCACGGTCAGAGGTCTGGCTGATTGAGGCAACTGTACCCCAGTTACCCGGATCGATAGATTTCGACCACAGGGTATCACCTTCTGCTGTTATTTTGAGATAAAATATTTCAGAATTCTGATTACCCGGATCATAGATACTTCCGGCAAGCACAAAACAGGAATCAATAGTGGGAGTGATGCAATTAAACGATTCATTCATACTCTCTCCGATCTGTTTTTCCCAAAGTAAAGTACCGGCTGAGTCAGCCTTCATTACCATAGCCTCGCCATTCCACTGACCGGCAATTATAAACCCGTTATCTGGGGTATTCGTCACGGCATTAGCCTGAACGGAACCGGAATTATCAGAGAAAACCTTCGAATAAATATTCTGCTGGGCAAAGAGTTTTCCGTCAGATAGAAATAAAACAGAAAGAATTGTAATAATCTGTAGAGAAGTTTTCATAATAGCTGGAATTAAGTATTAAAGATATAAGAAAAATAAATATGAAAGAAAAAAATGCCTAAAGTACTTAAAGTACCTAAAGTACTTAAAGTACTTAAAGTGTCTAGAGTGCCTAAAGTACTTAAAGTGCCTAGAGTGTCTGAAGTCATTAAAGTACATGCTATCTGGCCTTTTGTGTAACTTCAGGCACTCCAAACTTCAGGCACTTACAACTAGTAACTCGTATCATCCAGCCGTACTTTCCCCCGGAAAGTCCGGTACACAAACAAGGTATAGATTCCAACAAGAGGAGCCCCGATCAGGACAATGATCAGCATAGTCTGCAACGATTTGTCCGATGATGCAGCATTATAAACCGTAATAGTGTAAGCATGATCAACGGTTGAAATGAGCAGTACAGGATACAATTCAAGGGCAACCAGGATCAAAAGCAGGCTCATGGTAAGGGAAGAAAACATGAAAGCCTGGCGGTACTTTTGTTTACTGACAAGCCGGGGAATATTGGCGATACTCAGGAATGCCAGCATCGGCACAATAAATAATACAGGATTGCGGAATAAATGATCCGAGAGGTGAGGAATGAACACAAGCGTATAAACAGTTGTGACAATAAATATTGCTACGAAAAACAGGATGGCCCGTTTAAGCAGGGATGTAATTTTAATGAAAAGCCTTCCTTCGGTCTTCATGGCCAGGTAAATGGCCCCGTGAACCATGAACAGCGCCAGGGAAGTGAATCCAACCATGATGGCATAAGGATTCAGGAACTGAAGCCAGGTACCCTGGTATTCAAAATCCTTTCCTGTAGCGATACCCTGCAACACGTTCCCAAGAACAACTCCCAGCAGGAAAGCAAGCATGGCGCTGGAAACGCTGTAGCCTATATCCCACATTTTACGCCACCACAGCATCGGCTCTTTTGAACGAAACTCAATGGAAACAGCCCGGAAAATCAAAAACGCCAGGAAAAGCATGAAAGGGATATACATTGCCGAAAAAAGGCTTGCGTACAAAATGGGAAATCCCGCAAACAGCGCCCCGCCTCCGATCACCAGCCACACCTCGTTACCGTCCCACACCGGACCGATAGCGTTCAGTGCGATACGCCGGCTTTCCTCTTTACGGAAAAACAGGTGCCAGGCCCCTGCTCCAAGGTCGAAACCATCCAGGATTACATAGCCTGAAAACAACGCGCCTACTACCAGGAACCATAAAGTCGGGTAATCAATGCCTAGAAACGTTTGCATACGTGAAGTAACTGGTTTTAAGGTTTAAGTATTCTTTGACAAATAATTCTTTAAACAGCTAATTAAACAATCTAAATCTGAAATCAGATTAACTGTTTATTCTTGCAGGAATAAGAATGAATAACATTAAACACTAAACGCTAAATTTTAAAGGATCTTAAACTTCTGTCCTTTTTCATTTCTCATTAAATGTTTTGTGTTTTTCCTTTCTTTTTCAATAATGGCTAACCCGGGTTATGTCCTTAACAATTACCTGCTCTCAATAACTTCCGCTATATCATGTTGCAAAGGCCGGGCCTCCTCTTCCGACTCATCATAGGGCCCGTGTTTGATTTTGCGGTCGAGCAGGTATATAAATAGCGCAAACAGCAGCACATAGATAAAGACAAACATGAAGAGTGAGAATACAATCTGGTTGGCCGATACCGCTTTTGAGAAAGCATCGGAAGTACGGAGCAAACCATAAACCACCCAGGGCTGACGGCCCATTTCGGCTGCAAACCATCCTACCTGGTTGGCAATCTGCGGTAAAAACACTGCGAACACAAACAGCCAGAGCAGCCATCGGTAGTGAAACAGCTTTTTTCGCCACCATAGCCAGGAAGCGAACAAAGTCAGCCCTATCATGGTTACTCCCAGTATTATCATAAGGTGGTAAAACTGGAAAACAGCATTTACCTGTGGAGGTTGTTCGTTTGCAGGGAAATAATTCAATCCTTTTACCGGAGCTTTGAAGTCCCAGGTGGTAAGAAAACTCAGCCCACCGGGAATTTTCGGACCGGTGACCTTTTGGTGTTCCTTGTCAACCCAGCCGAAAAGGTACATATCGGCAACAGCAAGGCTGTCAAAATGTCCTTCGAAAGCGGCTAGTTTAGCCGGCTGGTTAACTGCAACTCCGCCGGCTGACTTATGGCCGGTGAGCAACTGTGAGAATGAAAAAACGGCAGCTACTACAAGGGCTATTTTGAATGCTTTCTGCGACAGCTCGGCGTACCGGTTCCTGATGAGGTAATATGCATGAACGCTCAATACCAGAAAAGCGCCCGACAGGATGGCTCCCACCCATACATGTAATATCCTGTCGACGCTGGAAGGGTTGAAAACCATCGCCCAGAAATCGGTAATTTCGGCCCGGGCAGCTATGCCGGTTCCTACAATATGGTATCCTGCGGGAGTTTGCTGCCAACTGTTGGCTACCACTATCCACACTGCCGAAAACATGGATCCCAGCCACACCCCCAGGGTTGCAATAAAATGAACCCGTTTGCTAACCCGGTTCCATCCGAACAGTAATATACCCAGGAATCCGCTTTCGAGTGCAAAGGCAAAAATGCCTTCAGCAGCCAGCGCACTCCCAAAAATATCACCAACAAATTTTGAATAGGTAGCCCAGTTGGTTCCGAATTCAAATTCCATCACAATCCCCGTTGCAACACCAATTCCAAAAGTCAGTGCAAAAATGCGGGTCCAGAACCGGGTCATTTTTTCATAGATCTTATCCCCGGTTTTCAGGTACAGCCCTTCCATGATCACCATGATAAGCCCGAGCCCGATGCTGAGAGGCGGGTATATGTAGTGGAATGCGATGGTGAATGCAAACTGGATCCGGGCTAAAATTTCTACTTCCATACTTATATTGAAATTCTGTGGTTAGATTTGCTAATTTCCGGAGTTTTGAAATGCAGATTGATTGACATATTTGTTTTTAAAGGTAATGAAAATACATATAATAGACTCAATTCCCCTGAACTAAACAGGATTGAGAAATAAGCGTATGCAGAGATAACCGCTTATCCGGTGGAATGTTTCGGATGACTATGAATATCGTTGAATAATATTTTTAACCTGCGAAGCATAGCCTCCTCCAAATAGGTTCACATGGATTAACAATGGATACAGGTTAAAGAGATCTATCCTGTTTTCCCATCCTTTTTCCAACGGGAAGGCATCGTGGTAATTCCCATAAAATTCATTGGGAAACCCGCCGAAAAGACGGGTCATGGCAATATCAATCTCACGGTGGCCATAATATACCGCCGGGTCAATAAGGCATGCATTCCCGGTTTCATCAACCATGTAATTCCCGTTCCACAGGTCCCCATGGAGCAGTGCGGGTTTTTCTTCCGGGATTATTCCGCCCAGCCTATTGTATAGCCTCTCAAATTGCTTCACCTGCAGTAGTGAGATTTCGCCTTTCTCCCTGGCAATCCTTACCTGTGGTTCGAGCCGTTCTTCGATGAAAAAACGGATCCAGTCGGCATGCTGACGGTTGCTTTGTGGCAGGGAACCCATAAAGTTATCATGATCAAGCCCGAATAAGGGCTGCGTATGCCGGTGAAGAGCAGCTAAAGAACGTCCAAAGGAGTGCCAGAAATCCGGTTTCCGGGTGCCTTCACTCATATATTCAAGAAGCAGGAATGAATACTCCCCGGCTATATCATGATGCAGAACTTCGGGAACTCTGATTTCGGAGGCAGCATCAAGCAACTGCAGCCCAAGCGCTTCTTTCCCGAACATACCCGGGAATTTGGAAGCTGTGTTATACTTAACAAAATAGTTGCCTGAACTTGTGCTGATTTTGGCGGATTCATTGATACAGCCGCCGCCTAATGGGGTAGTTGATAGTAATTGCACAGACTTACCTATTTTACCGGACAGGAAGGTCTCAATTCGTTGTATGACTGTTGTTGGGAACATGTGAAAGTAAAGGTATAAAAAACAAACCGGCAGCGAATGAAAGCTGCCGGTTAAAAAAATGAAAAGTAAGGTATTATTTTTCAGGCTTGTTTTGCAGCATGAGCCGGCCGTTTGAGGGCCTGGTCAACTGAAACAAGCAACAGGATAGCAACTGAAACTGGGAGCAGATACATCATTTTCCCCATATTGCCCAAGCGACTGAGTGTTTCGCCCAACCAAAGGGCTGAAATCCTGAAGGCTTCGCCGGTATAGAAAAGTAAAAACTTAACGGGGGTAAATTCAAGCCCGAACCACGACCATACCGGGAAGAATAACAAAAGAACTGCTACACTGAAAGCTGCGAACAACACTATCCACTGATATCGGATGAGCCAGCCTTTGGCTGGTTCAGGTTCAGCGGTAACGCGCTCCATCAGGCGGTAGGTGAAATCGTCCGACGGCATTTCCAGCTTTGTGCGGCTTAATAACCGCCGGATAGCTTCATCATGCTGTAGTTCCTTCGTTGCCATGGATTCTTTAATTAACTATTTACAAAAGTACGAATTTATACCAACACAGACTTCTTCATCATTTGCTGCAGATCATCGTATAGTTTTTTACGGATACGATGCAGCTTAACTTTCACGTTCGATGCTGTGAGCCCAGTTATATGGCTTATATCCTCAATGGAATTTTCTTCCATATAAAAGAGCGTCACCAGGGCGCCTTCGTCGGGCGGCAGGTGATCAATGGCAATATTTACCATGCGGGCCTGTTCATCGGTATTCACCCGATCGAGGTCTTCAATGATCTCGTCTTCGGTTGTACCGCTCATTACCCGGTCGTCGATGGTTGTAAATTCCTGCTGTTTCTTACGGGTATGTGAAATGGCAGCATTATAAACAATCCGGTATAACCAGGTGCTGAATTTCGAATCTCCTTTAAAAGAACGTAATGACTGGTAAGCTTTAATAAATGCGTCCTGTGCTATTTCCTCGGCATCTTCCCGGCGTCGGACAATTTTAAGGGCAATGTTAAAGGCCAGATCCTTATGCCGGTCGACCAGGACAGCGTATGCTGCAGTATTTCCAGCAAGTACACGCTGCACGTGGTAAATGTCGTCCTGTTCCTTCATCCGGGGTTTTGACGCAAGGTCGTTTCATTGGTTACAACTAAATTACAAAGATTTCCCGGATTAGTTCAAATTATACATGAAACATGTGTAAACAATGAATTAAAATTGATTAGTAGCTTTCTCGGGGACAAGTGAAAAGGGACAAGTGAAAAGGGACAGGTGATAGGGCATGCCAGGGGCTGAGCCAGGGAAAAATGTATGGAAGGATTCACATCCTGATCAATGACCGGAATTTTTCCAGCCGTTGTTCCCGGTTTCCCATATTACTATTCCGATCTCTTCCTTGATAACAAGAGTTCTAAAATGTTTTTCCTTTTTTGTAACCGTATCGGATTCACTGCGTCATAAACCCGGAAAACAAATTGTAAAACCTTTTAATTCACAAAATTATGCAAGCTGACATCGTAGTTCCGGTTTCTGTTTTTGCTATGATACTTGGGATTGTTTACCTGTCGTATCGCAAAAAAGAAAGAATGGCCCTGATACAGAGTGGCCGTGATTCATCCATTTTCGGACAGGAAAAACAGTGCTATTCAACGCTAAAATGGGGTCTGCTCCTCTTTGGTGTCGGACTGGGACTGCTGATTGCCGAAGCATTGGCAAAATATGACATTCTAAGCCCTGAGGTGGCTTACTTCTCCATGGCTTTTATCTTCGGCGGTGCCGCCCTCATTGTGGATTTTCTGATTGAGAAATTCAGAAACAATAACTACCCGGAAGAAAAAGAACAACAGAAGTAGACTGGTGGTGGACTATTTCGATGTGCCGGCATTCCGAATGGGAGCCGGTATTTTTTTGAAAAGTGGATAACATGGTGATAGTAACAGATAATTGCGTTCATAGTGATTGTGCAACCATTAATTATTTCCTTTACCTCAATCGCACAATCTGAATTCCTGAAGACAACAACTCTTCATTCCTCATGCTGGCTGATGATATACCAGGTAACAGCCCGACCGACAAAGTACATGATTAGAAGGAATATAAACGGGAAGTCGGAGATAATTCCGGTTTTCCCGGTATAGTTCAGCAGGATCAGGAAGAGCCCTAAAACGGCAATTACAATTATATCAGGTAATCTTTGTCTGGTAAGCATACGCTTTTTTAAGCAAACCTAGCAAAAAAATGGCTGCTTCCAACCAGTACGGAACCGGAAGTAACATTCTGAGAAATACGGGGTTAAAAACCTGTATTACAATTTATTGTATGTCATTCATCAATTAAAAGAATTGTAACTAATTACTTTATTAATACGGTGATATACAGATAAATGATTTAACCACAAAGTTCACAATGGTAAATCACAAAGAACACAAAGCCCTAAATATTAGCTATTTAGCTTTTATTTTACAATTTGTCCGCTTTGTGCCTTCTTAGTGCGCTTTATGGTTAAAATACTGTATACCTGATAATTAATTCATTTCTTGACAGGGTGATTAAGTACAAATAATTCAAAAGATTCTTTTGAACTCAGGTTCATCCGGATGTCTGCCACAACTAATATGCTTTCATGAACCTTTCGGTTGACATGTGATTTATATAACTTTTTTATAGAATTGTTTAACAATAATATAGTCATTAATTTTCACCTTTGTATTACAATAACCGGACTCAATCAATTCTATAAATCCCAAGGTATATCTTTACAAAACGAAAGAATCAGACACTTTTCATCTCCTTCGGGTTGAAATCATGGGTTCTGGTTTGGTAAAATGTAGAAAACAATTCGGGTAATAAACTCAAACCAGGCGAAGGTCCCATGTTCCAGGTGCCGGGTTCAATGCCAGATCAAAATTATGCACGTACAAAAAAAATGCTTGAACCTAAGAAAAACTTAAGTTAGCTGTTGACACCAGGAACCTGACCCTAGGTACTTTTTCCAGAAAGTTTTAATCTACAATATATAAAAACTGAACTAGATCATTTAACAGGTAAAAAGAGTATGGGAGCAAAAAAAATATTTATCAGTTTGTACATATTGTTTATTATGTTTCTTCTTACATCCTGCGCTCCTATTGGAATGACACATGAGGAATATGGTTTCTTTTTTGGTATTGCCCATGGTTTCACTTCCCCTCTTATACTTCTTGCTAAACTATTTGGGACGCATCTGGGATTGTACGCCGCTCATAATTCCGGCTTATTTTATTGGTTGGGATTCGTACTGGGGCTTGCGATTCTTTTTTGCGGCGGCGGAGGTAGTTATGCTTCCCGAAAATGATGCTGACAACTGCCGATAACCTTCACCAGCCTTTGCTAAATTATAAACCACGGAAATATTATCTTTCGGATCGCTCAGATGTACTATGTTACCAAAAACGGCACTTCGAATTCGTTCTTAAAATTCTCATTAAACAACCAATAATATCCTGCATTGAGATGACAAAAATTAAAATGACCAAACCGGAACCTGAGTCCTTGTGCGAGTATTACGTCGGCGAACTGGTTAATAGCAGGATTTACATCAGCCAACTCAAGGATGTCCTTAAGTAAATGGGAGCTTCAGATAAATCAGATAAGGTTCAGCCTTTTGCAACGGAACCGAAAAAGGGCAAATGTCCTATCATGATATAGGTTGACAAGAAGTTTAGTTAATAACTTTACAATTTGTCAAAAATGGATCAGAAAAAAGTAAGAAGAACCTTCAGTGAAGCTTTCAAGCGGGAAAAGGTTAAAATGCTTGAAAACAGACAGGTA
>JANXXZ010000060.1 GCA_025350385.1 Bacteroidales bacterium | reverse complement strand
ATGTTATTTATGTAGATGCTGAAACATTCGACAAAAGCATGACCCGGGAAATGGTGCTGGAAATTGAAATGCTGAATTCCCTGATGAAAAAAGAAAACCGCAGGTATGTCCTGATTGGTCCCGGTCGTTGGGGAACACGCGACCGTTGGATAGGTATCCCGGTAAACTGGCCCCAGATCAGCAATGCAAAGGTTATTGTGGAAACTAGCCTGGAAGCCTATCCATTGGATGCTTCTTCGGGTTCCCATTTCTTCCATAATGTTACCTCCATGAATGTGGGTTATTTCTCAGTGCAGCCGGAACTGGGCAATAGTTTTATTGACTATGAATGCCTGAAAAAGCAGGAATTGATTAATAGCACTAAATATTTCAGGCATGTTAGATTTCCGTCGCCTATAAGCGTTAAAATGGACGGGCGCAAACGCCTCGCAGTCGTTACCTGGAACGAATTCCAGTAGTTTCTGGCCTTGACTTTTCTGGATAAAAAGAGTACTGTTTGATCATTTTAAGTTGTAATTGCCTGATTGCCTGATTTAAATCCAATTGTTCCCATTCAACAGTATATAATTCCCATTCAGCCACATTTACTTTTTTTTAGGGTCAATCTAATCTACTTTTGATCGTGAAAAGAGATGAAAGTGTATCGTGTTTTTTGCTTGTTCTTAAACTTAGACCTACTTGCTATGAAAAAGACAGCTGAACCGAATAGCATTACTCCTGATCAACATTTATTGTCCCGGGCAAGAGCAAACAATTACTGTGGCAATTTGAAAATGCTGAGTTCTAATAAAAATAAAAGAATTATGGAACCTTCGGTACGAGTTTCTGCAGTTGAAGACACGGTGTCAATGGATGAATTTACCAGTTTTGGCGGGCAGTTAGAGGAAAGCATGGTAATTTATGACAAAAATTCCCACAAGTTGAGCATATCCTTGTGTCTATATAAATCCTTGCGGGTAGTGGCTGAAATTTATGAAATGAATGGCCATATGCTCACGAGGTTCTTCGACCGGAACCTTGAAAAAGGCCGGTTGGTCATTGATCAGTTTGTTAGCTCGTTTACTTCTGGAATCCTTGTAGTACTATTAAATTCGAGTGAAGGCCGCAAATACTTTAAAATTGTAATTGATTGACAGTATTTCCTTCTTTACAATTAAAGAGTCTCTTCCAGAGGCTCTTTTTTTTACTATCATAGCGGTTGGCATTTTCGGAACAATCAATAGGACGTTATATAGCTCCTCATTACTCAAATTTTATTTTTAGTATAAGTAATAAGTTAATGTTGATTAATCAAAATTCAAAACAGTTTGAGAGTACTTATTTGATTAAATGAGGCTGCATATCTGCTTCCTGCAAGTAAAAATAATTGTAAGCATGTTTAAGGTATATTTAGACTGGAGTTTATCTAAAAGAGGGAGACAGTGCATTTCAATCTTGTGTCGGACCGGGAAATAAACAATATAGACACACAGGGCACATCAGTAAGCCACATAGAAAATGTGGAATAGAAGCATATAACTCAGTTTCAGGATTCAGAAATAGCAATGAACGCCTATGTGCACTTCACTATGTGTTCTATTGTGCCTACTCTGGTGAATTGATGTTGTATTCGACCGGAATAATCTTTTTGAATAGGATGCCAACTTGAGTAAAGCAGATTAGCCGGTAAATGAAATAAATAACACGTCAATTCAAAGGTAGTACCTAATAGCTAAAATCATCAACGCAAAAGGGTAACTACCCCCCGGTAGGGACTTTTCTGTGAAAGCGTCTTACCGGCCGGTTTATTGAACATAATTATATAAGTGTAGACACCCACCGGACAAGGAGTCCCGTTGAAATTTCCATCCCATCCGTTTGAAATGCCGTTTCCTTCAAAAAGCAACTGGCCCCAACGATTATAAATAAGCATTTTAAACCCTTCCAGCACATCAACGTCAGTATAGTGGGCCAGGAAAATATCATTCAGCCCGTCTGAATTTGGTGAAAAAGCATTAGGGACTAAAAGTGCGGCCGGGCAGGTGATCAGGCTGACGGTATCCGATCCTTCGCATCCGTATGAATCAACCACTTTAACCCAGAACAGTCCTTCACCTGAGGCAGGATAGGTGGGAGCTGTACTTCCGTCCTGCCAGAGATAGGAGGTATATCCGCTTCCTGCATTCAGATCATACTGAGCCTCGGCACAGAGTGAATCGGCATTGGCAAGGATAATCACTGGCAAGGGATGTATTACAACCTGAACAGTATCTTTATCGGTGCATCCGATGGTATTGGTAGCAAGTAGCTGATAAGAGCCGCTGTCAGCCATTGATGAAGCACTGACATTGTATTGCTGTCCTGAGAACAGGTTACCATTCGGCAAGGTCCATTCATGCTGAAGGGTATCCCCGAGAGCGGTAAGATTAAGCGGCACTCCCGCGCACAATTCTGTATTCCCGCTTATGGCAGCAACAGGAGTTTGTAGAAATTTGGCTGCCCCGGTCAACGTAACCAAAAAAGGGATACCGGTACCATCATATATACCACACGCACCCAGAGATGGATTCCAAAGCAAAGGCGATGTTCCGGACTTTATTCCCATGAATTCTAATTCAAACAGGAGATCACCATTCGGGATTGAAACATTGGAAGTTCCTGTCCAGGTCATAATCAGTTTGCCCGGAGTAGATGAATCAGTGGTAACAGATGCAAAAAGAGGATTCATGTTTGATATGCCATAGAAAATGGCAACTAAAGGGTCATAGGTTATACACAGGGTAAAATTTCCGATATTGGCCATTCCCGTGGCGGTTACCGAAATGGAAACAGTATTCCCCGGGCAGGCGGAAACAGTATCACCGTTCAATATCACTCCTACGGCAATATTATTAATGATAAACGGAGCAGAAGAAATACATCCGTAACCATCACGCACCTGCATTACATATGATCCGGGAATGAGACCTGAAAAGTAACCTGTAGTATTGGTCCAGTCAACTCCGTCAAGTGAATACTGCAGTGCAGCCGTACTGCCGTTCGCAGTAACCTGAACATTACCATTGGGTTGATTGTTGGCAGCGCCTGTTGTATCAAGCGGAAGTGTAATCACTGGCGGGGCATTTACCGTAATATTTAAAAGCACAGGGTTTCCAGTGCATCCACTGCCCGAAGTTTCTGTCACTGTAAGTACATAAGGACCCCCGACAGCTGTCCAGTCAATATTGATAGGGTTCGAATTAGGCGGGCCTGTAATGTTACCTCCACCCGACAATGTCCATGCATAAGTGGAACCTGGTGTTGGGGGTGTAGTTGAATAAGGAACCGTTGTGTTCACGCATATATTCTGACTATTTCCCACTACATTCTGCGAGCTGATTGAAGGTGTCAGCGGTTTATTGATCACATTTACGGTTATATTGCCGCTAGTTGCAGGGCAACCACCAGGAATGTTTGTTACTGTAACACTATATGTTCCAATGTTTGCTGTTGTAGCGCCTGGAATTTCCGGGTTCTGATTTAAATTGTCAACAAAACCGTTTGGACCGGTCCATGCATAGGTTGCACCTGCAATACTGGATGTCAGGAATATTGTGTCGCCTTCGCAAACAGGTGAATTACTCCCCGGTATCACGGTAATGGCGTTGCTAAATTCAATAGTAACATCATCAGTACTGGCAGGGCAGGCAGTACCATTGGAAATAGTCCAGCGCAGAATATAAATACCCATAACTGAAGCTGATACACTAGTAACAGGGTTGGTTGGGCTGTTGAAGGAAACAGTCCCGGGACCCGAAACGAATGTCCAAAGTCCTGAGCCAACAGTCGGGTTGTTAGCTGTCAGTGTTGTCTGGGTAACACCGCACAGAGATTGATCAGTACCGGCATTGGCAGCATCGGGCGGGGGAGAAACAGGAACTGTGACCGAAACGCAGGAAGAGTTCCCGCATAAAATGCTTGACCATTGTGCATAATAGGTTGTTGCAACGGTCGGCGAAGGAATTGAAAGATTATTCCCTGTTCCGAGCAGGATGCCTCCGCAACTACCTTCAAACCAATGCAGGGTATCGCCATTCCCTTCCGTATACGACAATATAATATTCCCTCCGGCTCCTGCACAGACTTCAACAGGGTTTGATGCGGCTGAAGTTGGATCAACTGCGGATTGATTCACTACAAAGTCAGTAGTATTAGCCGTCGGGGGACAGCCTCCCGGAATATTGGTTACACTTAAGCTGTATGTGCCGCTGTTCAGAGTGCTTGAATTGGTGATCACCGGGTTTTGAACTGTTGAAGAAAAGGCATTAGGTCCTGACCAAACATAAGTAGCACCGGCAATGTCAGAAAAGAGATTAATGTCGGAACCACTGCAAACTGGCGTATTGCTGGTAGCTGCAACGGTAAGGGCATTGCTGAATTTTACAGTCACCAGGTCGGAACTGGGTGAACAAACAGCGCCATTTGTGATAGTCCATTGCAATACATAAGTTCCTGTATCAGAAGCAGTAATGCCAGTATTATAAATTGTTGCGGAGCCAAAAGTAATAGTTCCGGTTCCGCTTGTTGTATATGTCCAGGTTCCGGTTCCTGTAGTAGGAGGATTTCCGGCCAGTGTGGTTGAAAGCGCGCCACACAAAGATTGATCGGGACCGGCATTGGCTGGTGTTGGTGGGTCATCAACAGTAACAGTAACGGATTTGCAGATGGAACTTCCGCAAAGCAGGGTAATCCAGCGTACATAATAAGTGGTTGTTACAGTCGGCGATGGGAGTGTATAGCTGGCTACAGTTCCTGTCACTGTGCCTCCGCAACTGGCATCGGACCATTCAATTGAAGTTCCGCTGCCACCAACTGCAGTAAGTGTGATAGTTCCTCCATCGTCGGAACAGATGTGGTTCCGGTCGGCCGTTGCTGAGTCCGGAGCAGTCGGACTGGTATTCATAGTTACCGTAATCGGGTTGAGCATATTTGATATACAATACGCGTAGGTCCCATAGATAGCTGTTACGGTATAAGTTCCGGCAGCCAACTGAAATCCAAAACTAAGAGCGCTTCCGGTT
>JANXXZ010000035.1 GCA_025350385.1 Bacteroidales bacterium | reverse complement strand
ATTGTACAGGCAATTCCGGCAGGTATTAATAAAGCGTATAAGGGTGTTGGCAACTACCTCAAGCAGTTAAAACTCATTTTCTCACCCGAGGTAAAAGCTTATGAATCAGTTGGTGGATTTATTACTATCGGGAATATATTTCCTTCTACCTGGGATTGGGAGGCCTTCTGGGGGCTCACCGCCTTCCTGTCGATCATGCTGGCCATATTGAACGTATTACCAATTCCTGCGCTGGATGGAGGCCATGTCCTTTTCCTGTTTTTCGAAATAATTACGGGTCGGAAGCCCAGCGATAAATTCCTGGAATATGCCCAGATAGTTGGAATGGTTTTACTGTTTGGCCTGCTCATTTTTGCCAATGGAAACGATATTATTAAGCTTTTCCGGCATTAAAAGTAATTGAATTACTGTTTTTATATCGAAAAGCCCTGCATGTTCAGCAAACCTGCAGGGTTTTCTGTTTTTAGGTTTTGAAATATTTCGGCTGGTAGTAGATTATACTGCGTCGCTCCATCGCTCCCTCCCGCCATCGCTCCCTCTCCTTGTCGCCCCTCTCTCTGTCCCCCTCTCTCTGTCCCCCCTCTTTCCAGCCAGAAATCCTGATTAAAGGGAAGAATGAAAACCTGGCACGGATCCCTACTGGTCTTCTACCTTTTCGCTCAGCGATTTGAATCCCTTTCCAAGGATTTCATAAGCATCCAGTACAGCCACAAATGCATCAGGATCAACCCTGTGAATATATTCTTCGAGCATGTAGAGTTCTCTTGGATTTACTACCGTAAAGATGATCTGTTTTTTTACATGGTTGTACATTCCTTCGCCATGAAGAAAGGTGCCGCCCCGTCGCAAATCCAGGATAATCCTGTTGCGGATTTCATCATGCTTTTCCGAAATGATAAACAGGGTTTTATCGTACGAAAAGCCATGCATCACCATATCTACTACACGGCCCATCACGAATATGGTAATCCAGCTGAAAAGGGGGATCCGCCAGTCGCCAAAGGCCAGGTAACTCAGCAGAACGATTGCTGAGTCAACCATCATCATCAGTTGACCCAGGGGAAGGCGTGTGTATTTACTCAAAATCATGGCAATAACATCGGAACCGCCGCTGGTGGCCTTTGCTTTGAATGTGAGTGCGACACCAATTCCGATAAGTAACCCTCCGAAAATGCATGAAACGAGCGTTTCGCCGGGAACCAGCGGTTTGCTGCCCTGCAGGTATGAAAGGAGATCAACATATAAGGAAGTCAGGATAAAAGCTACCACAGTTTTTGTCCCAAACTTGGGGCCTAAGATACGGGTTGCAATAAGAGTGAGCGGTATGTTAAACGCCAGAGCAGTCAACCCGATAGGAAACCCCAGCAGGTAATGAAGCATGATAGCTATACCATAGATTCCACCCGGAACAATTTTGTTCGGGCTGATAAAGAGCACATATCCGCTGGCCATAATGAAAGTACCGACAAGTATGAGCGCATAGGACTGAAACCATTTAGCTGAGAATAATTTCTCGCTCTGAAGCAATAAGGGGCTTGCTATTTTTTTAATCATATAAGTCGGATTATTGAATAAGAGGGATTATATTTTTCCAACCTGGTCGTCGGATCAGAATCTCTTACAGAGGTTGGGCCAGATTCCGATTTATCTGGAAATCAATCATATGGCTGATTCCGAAATTCTTTATCATCCTGAAGAGCAAAGATTATTCTGTCAATTTCTCCTTTAGTGATTTAAATCCTTCACCTAGGATTTCGTTGGCTTCGAAGACGGTAACAAATGCATGCGGATCAATTTTGTGGATAAATTCTTCAAGTATGGCCATTTCACGCCTGTTCACAACAGTAAATATAATTGTTTTATCGGAACCGTTGTACATTCCTTTCCCAGGAATATAAGTGCCTCCCCGGTTCAGGTCAACAATAATACGTTCGCGGATCTCTTCAAATTTATCGGATATGATAAAAAGGGTTTTATCATAACTTATTCCCTGAAGAACAACATCAATCACCTTGCCGGTTACAAATATTACTATCCATGAATACAAGGGGATTTTCCAGTCGGCAAACACAGCCAGCCCAATGAGTACAATAACGGAATCCACGTAAATCATGAGTTGCCCCAGGGGTAAACGGGTGTATTTAGCGAAAATCATTGCTATAATATCTGATCCGCCGGAAGTAGCTTTCGATTTAAAAATGAGCCCAAGTCCCAGCCCGATGAGTACTCCTCCAAAAATTGAGGATAATAGTGCATCCCCTGCAACCAGCGGCTGTTCGCCCCAGAAATAAGTTATACCATCCATAAATACTGACGACAATACAAAGCCCACCACCGTTTTAACTCCAAAGCGGGGACCCAGGATTTTTACTCCAATGATAGTAAGGGGAATATTGAGGATGAGACCCATAAGCCCGATTGGGAATCCACCAGGTGCCCAGGCCATCATTCCTTTGCTGAGGTAATGTACCACAATTGCAATCCCGTACACTCCTCCAGGCACAATTTTGTAGGGCGAAATGAAAAACACAAAACCAGCAGCAAGAATGAACGCGCCTAGAGAGATCATCAAATAGCTGACAAACCATTTCTTTGAGAAGATCTTATCTTTCTGGAAAACCATAATTTTAGACTTTATTTTTCGGATGTGAAAATGAGCTGAAGCATCGGTTGCAAATTTCCGAACTTAATCCGGATTGCCAATTACAATATTGAGCGGAAAACAATAAAAAAAGGGGTAACTTTCGTTACCCCCTCAGATCAATTAACCAAAAACCCAAACTATGATTTAATTAACCTTATCTTTAACAGAATCAGAACATTGTGATTGTTAGTTCTTTCTGTGAATATTCCATATGCAAAGATAACATATATCATGTAGTTTTGTACACATTATCTTTTTTTTAT
>JANXXZ010000017.1 GCA_025350385.1 Bacteroidales bacterium | reverse complement strand
CCAACTTGTAATACCCTCTTTCTTTACAAACTCTTTTGTAATGTTTTATCGAAAAGGGTACTTCAAAGGTCGCTTTGCTTTCAACTGCCTGTCCTCTGTATTGCGCCGGTTCCCAAAATATGATTTTGAAAATGCGTAAAGCTTCCTGCTCTAAAAGAATATTTACAGGCTCTTTAACTTTTATCTCTTTAACCTGTCCCTTGGCTTCAACAATGAATTCCAATATAACAGTTCCTTCAACCGATTGTTTAATCGCTTCTGCAGGATATACCATTTCTTCATCAATGAATGCTTTGGCTTGTTTGATGCCCCCACGCGGCACCGGAGGTGTAAATTCCTGCGCTGATGCTCCTCGCGGCAAGTAATTTGCCATCAGAATAAAAGCGATAACAACGATTGTATAATTTCTCATAGGATTCTAAAACCGCAAGAAAAGCGAATCAGCGAGTTAAAGATAAAGCAGAATCAGAAATAATGCAAGTTTATAATAATGCAACATTTAAATGTTGGCTATGGTATCGTCATCGAATTATCAGACCAATCCTGATTATGAGGATTTATAATAATCCTGGTTCAGGATCGGTTATCCTATACGTTTTTTATCTGGAAGTATTGGCAAATTTAATTCTTTCAAGAGATAACCGGTTATATTAACCGGATATCTGAAGCCTTTAACCAGCCTACGCTGCCGTTGGCGATGCGGATTTCCTGCCATTCACCGATCTGGTCAAGTAACAGAACTTTGATCCCTTCGTGGATCACAAAGAGGTCCGCACTCGAAACATCAGGAGAACTTTTAATGGTTACGGTAGGTGAAAACACGATTGCTTCGTGCTGATGTTTCAGATAATGTTCTTTTTGCTGGGCGCCCAGGAGCGCTGCCAGGAAGAATCCAAAGAAGGAAATGCCAACCCAGAAAGACACTTTGCGCACAAATAATCGTTGTGACGATAAATAAAGTCCGGTGGCAATAAAAGCAGCCGCCAGAAGGATAATCAACAGGAAGGCCAGTGCATCAATACTGATGGTATTGATCAGTGCTTTCCACCAGTGCTTGTAGAATAATTCAGGTACCAGTTCAACTTTGTCAGTAATCCGGCTGTTGGCAATTGAAATATTATGGCGGATATCCGGTTGATTCGGATTGATTTTGAGCGCCTTTTCATAAAAAAGAATGGCTGAAGGTATTTCATTATTACGGAAATAGGCATTACCCAGGTTATAATACAATGCAGCCGACTCAAAACCGCTACTGATTATTTTTTCATATAGCCGGATAGCAACAGGATATTGACCGGCCTGGTATGCCTTGCCGGCTTTTACGGCCAATTCGTCGTTGCTTTGACTGCTGGCCTGTAACGAAATACAGATCAGTATGATGATGAATGACGCAACTTTTTTCATTGTTCTGCCGTTTGCCTTCAATTGGATCGGGGATCGATTATTTGTTTATTGTGTGCTGAATTACTCGCTATTTGAGATGTTCTTCCGTATCGGTTATTACACTTATCGCTTCCTTATAAAGAATTTCCATATTGTGGGCTTTATCTCCGGGAGCAAACCTTGCAAACTCACAATGCTGAAGTGTTTCAATGAACCGTTCGGAAAGCTGGACATCCACATTACGTGTGCTTAACCTGTCATATGCCGTATCCATCGAAAGTTCAGCCAGAGGGATATCAAATTTATCACTAATATATCCCCAAAGGGCTTGTGAAATCTCGATATGGAAAGCTTCCTGGCTTTGAATAGCAAGCAATGCCTTTGCTTTTTTGAGTTTCTGGGTTGCAACCCGGGTAGCTTTCCGGCGGCGTAATAAGCCTGCATCGTTGCTCAATTTCAGCCGGCTTCTCCACAGGATGATAAAACCGGTGAACAGGAGTGCCGGGATGCTCAGCAATAACCAGAACAGCCAACTGCCGTAAAAATGAATACCTGTTGCGTGAAGCGCTAGCGGTGTATCCATTATATACCGGATATCATTCCCGATATACTTCACATCTTCCCTTACTACGGGTGTTCCGCTCGAAGCAGAACCATCGCTTTTAAGGACCTTAATTTTGAATTCTGGTGAGGACAGCCTGACAAAATCGTTTTTGGCAAGGTCGAAGTATGAAAATTGTATGGGCGCAATTTTGAAGTCGCCCGCTGACCTTGGAATAACCAGGTATTCGAATGTGCGGGAACCAGAGACTCCGGATGGTGATGCATGAATGTTATCGGAGATTTTAGGATCGTACACTTCAAAGTCAGGAGGGAAAGTAACGGCGGGTTTTTCAATAAGATTCAGGTTGCCTGAACCGGAAACGGTAAGCTTGAGCGTAATGGCCTCATTGACACTCAGCTCATTGCGGTCAAGAGCTGATTTGAATGAAAATTGTCCGACAGCTCCACTGAAATCAACTGGTTTATTCAGCGATGGCAGTGGTTTAACCTGTATGGTCAGAGGATTCGAACGGATGGTTTTTTGAACATTTTGAACATTGAACCCAAAGTTGGAATCATCAAACAGGCTTTTGAAAAAAGGATCATTTGAAAAGAAAGGGTCATCACTTATCGGGCTGTGACCTTTTACTTTAACACCGTACACAACATCCTGTTCTAATGGTGAAATGGTCAGAAGCCCTGTCTTTTGAGGGAACAGCGCTATCTTATTGACCTCAACAACTTTATATTTCTTGCCGTTTACTGTCTCAATGTATTGAGGATATTGTTGCAGTTCCTTCATGAGGCTCTGAGACCAGAAACCCGGATACGCAGGCGATTGATCAGTAGGTACTATCTGGACCTGAATGGGAGTATACAATTTATAAGTAACAATGATCTCTTCTCCCAGGTATGAATTATTCCGGTTTGCTACAGCTTTCATAAATATATCAGCATCCGGCGCTGACGAATTAGCCTGAGGCTGACTTCCACGCGGTTGTTGATGATTTGGTGCACTGGCCTGAGGCTGTGTTGCTTTGCCTGTAACCATAATGCTAACCGTATTTGATTGATATAATTTACCTTTCACGGTTATTTTGGCAGGTAGTATTGTAAATGTACCGGGTTCAATTGCCGAAAGCATAAATGTATAGCTATAAGCAACTGTTTGAGTGAATTTTCCGTTTATACCCTGGATTTGAGAACTTGTCTGTAAATTGGGCCCGGATAAAACTTCGAAGTGCTGTATTTCAGGACTGATAAAACCAATACCTTCCTGGTTAACGGTAAAAGTGAGGTAAAACCGCTGACCAACGCTGACCTGGCGTGGAGCCTGGGTATAAAAACTCACGTCCTGGGCAGGCAGAGCGCCTGACAGTAAAAATAAGAGTAGCACTAAAATGTGAATTCGCTTCATTTCATTTGAATCATTTGTAGCGTAAGCTCTTTGGTACTGCAATTGTGTTCCTGTGAAAAATGTTGTTTGTATCTGCAGAAGTAATAGTTATGTGATGTAAACAAATTACCAGTCTTTTTCGGGTTGATTGCCTGACGGTTGTGTCTGTTGTTTTTTTATCTTGTTGAGGGTTCGTTTTTCATCATTATTCAGGGCATTCAGCATACGATCAGCATCCTGTTTCGACATCTTTGAGTTTTGTTTCTGCTGTTGCTGTTGTTGTTTTTGCTGTTGTTGTTGCTTTTGCTGTTTTTGATTCTTCTTATCCTGGTTGTTCTTGTTTTTCTGTTGCTGAAGCTTAGCCAGGGCATAAGCCAGGTTATAACGGGTATCTTCGTCCTTGGGATTCACCCGTAATGCTTTCTTGTAAGCTTCGATGCTTTCGTCATATTTTTGATTCTGAAGCAGGGCATTGCCCAGGTTGTGATTTACCTGGGATAATCCGGCATTTTTTGGATCTTCGGTAAGTTTGAGATACGAATTGGCTGCTTCCTTGTAATTTTGTTGTTTGTACAGAGAATTGCCCAGATTATATATAGCTTTTGGAGAATCAGGCGACTTGTGAAGAGCCTTGCGGTAATCTATTTCAGCCTCCTTGAATTTTCCGTCATTATACAACGAGTTGCCTTCCCTGATGAGTTTCTGAGTCGGTTGTGCCATGACTGAAAACCCAACAATACAAAGCATCATGATTATGATAATATTTCTCATCATCCGGCTTTTTCAGTAGTTTGAAATATATTTAGCCTGCCGGCCAAACGGCTTTTCTTATCAGAGATAAGCGCTTCAATAACCAGCAGCAGTAAACCTGCCAGCAGGAAAAACTGGTACCTGTCCTCGTAATCGGAGAATATCTGTGAGTCATATTCTACTTTTTCAAGGCTGTTGATCTGATCAAAAACTTCCTTGACACCGGCTTGCGAATTGTTAGCCCTGATATATACTCCTTTTCCTGCAGCGGCAATTTCCTTCAGCAATTTATCGTCCAGACGGGAAATTACAGTATTTCCCTGCCTGTCCTTTTTGTACCCGATCTGCATTCCGCTGTTGTACAAAGGAATGGGGGCTCCATCGGGCAGTCCCATGCCGATGGTGTACACCTTTATCCCATTGGATACAGCTGAATGGGCGGCCTCAACTGCATCGTCTTCATGGTTCTCGCCATCTGTGATCAATATAATAGCTCTGCTTTGCTTGGTTTTACCAAAACAAGATGCTGCAGTTTCAATGGCATCACCAATGGCCGTTCCCTGGACAGGGATCATGCCTGGGTTAATATTTGCCAGGAACAGCCTGGTCGCTGAATAATCAGTGGTCAGGGGCATTTGTACATAAGCTTTACCTGCAAATAACACCAGTCCAACACGGTCGTTTTCGAGGTTGTCGAGCAGCCGCGTTATAGCTTGTTTTGCCCGTTCCAGCCTGCTTGGGGCAATGTCCTGTGCTAGCATGCTGTTCGATACGTCCAGCGCAAATACCAGGTCAATCCCCTGGCGTTTGATTTTTTCCAGTTTTGATCCTGTCTGCGGATCAGCCAGCCCGACAACAATCAAAGCCCAGGCGGCGCATAGCAGGATCAGTTTCAGGGTTCCCCTGCTTCCTGAATAATCAGGCATCAGCCTTAACAATAACGGCCAGTCGCCGAATGTGTAAAAGGCTTTTTTCTTCAATTGCCGGGCCAGGATATACAGAAGTATGAAGACAGGTATAACCAGCATCAGGTACAACATATATGGATGGGCCAGTCGGAACATAAGTGATCAGGGATAAAGTTGTTAAAGTGATTTGGAATTAAAATTTATTGATATGTATTTGATCAAGGTAAGGTTCTGAGTATGGTGTAGCGCAGGATAACTTCCAGTCCAAATAGCATTAACCCGATGAGGGCAAACACCAGGAACTCCTCGTTTTTGCGCCTGAATTCAGTAATATCAATTTTTGATTTTTCCAGCCGGTCTATTTCCTTATAAATAGCCTCAAGTTTCTGCTTATTGGTAGCCCGGAAGTATTTTCCGTTTGTCATAGCTGAAATCTTTTGCAGCAGGGCCTCATCAATTTTAACCTCCATCTGCTGATACTGCATTCCAAAGGGAGTCCTTACCGGTGTAGGTGCATAACCATTGGTTCCGGCGCCGATGGTGTATATACGGATTCCGTAAATTGAGGCAATTTCAGCTGCCGATTGAGGATCGACGGAACCCATATTGTTAACTCCATCAGTAAGAAGGATAATTACCTTGCTGCGGGCCTTGCTTTCCTTTAACCTGCTCACCGCCGTAGCCAGCCCGTCGCCTATCGCTGTGCCGTCATCTATCATACCAAACTTTATGTCATCGAACAGATTGATAAGCTTGGCATGGTCTGTTGTAAGAGGGCATTGTGTAAAACTTTCGCCACTGAATATTACCAGCCCGATCCGGTCGTCAGGCCTGCCATTGATGAATTCAACTGCAACATCTTTCGCCGCCTGGAGCCTGTTTGGTTTCAGATCTTCGGCAAGCATGGTACTTGAGATATCAGTTGCCAGCATGATGTCAATTCCTTCAACACTTATATCCTGCTTACTCAGGTTAGTCTGAGGCCGCGCTAAAGCAACAATAATAAAGGTTGCCGCGAGCAGGCGCAAACCAAAAAGAATATACCTGCTGTATAACCTCCAACCGGGGCTTGATTGCCTGAAAGCTTTTAATGATGATACCTGTATAGTTGCATGATGACGCCGGAGCCTGAAGAAATACCAGACTATTGCTGCCGGAATGAGCAATAGCAGCCAGAAATACAGGGGATCAGCAAAATGCAGTTTCATCATAATTTAGTCACAGTCGTAATATCAGTTTCCACAGGTTTTTCTGTAATATCTGCTGGTTTGGTATTCAGTACGAAATATCTGGCATTGGCCAGGCTGAGTTCATGTTCGGAAGGCAATGGCATTTCCTTGGCGAACTTTACCAGGTCGGCAAGTTCAAGAACCTGCCATAGTTTTTCATTTGAAGATTCAAAAAGCACATTCCCTTTGAGTGAATCCATGATGTCAGATGAAATCATTTCCAAAGCCGGAATATTGAACTGATTTTCCAGGTATTGACGAAGTACATCAGTTATCTCGGTATAGTAATCCTTTACCCGGCCATTTTGCCAGAGTTTCTTGCTTTCAAGTTCATTGAGGGTGTCAAGTGCTATTTGCCAGGGGGGTAATTGTGCTTTACGGATTACCGGGAATAACGGCTTGTTCAGTTTACGCCGCCAAAGGTAATACCAGATTGCCGCCACAATCATTCCGATTATAGCAAGCCCGCCAAGGAATGGCCATAATTCAGAAAGGGTCATGGGCGCCTGCATTGGCGCTTTGATATCTCTTATAGCTTTTGTAGTATCAACTTCAATAGTTCTCACATGCACAACCAGTGAATCAGTGAAAGCCTTCAGTCTTGCGCTGTCGCCCGGAAGCTGGTATTCAATCTGGATTGAAGGGATAGTTTTATATCCTGAATCAAATGAGGTTATGGAAAGGACCTGCCTGTATTGCAGGTAGGAATTACGCGTGGTTTCAATGGTATCAACTTTCGATAAAGCTACAATTTCGATGGGTGCAAATGTGGAATCGGTAAGAACCGGCCAGTGAACCTTGGCTGCACGGGGCAGGGTAACATCCAGTTTTAATTGTATTTGTTCACCGATGCGAATAGATGTGGTATCAAGGCTTGCCACAGCCTTTTGTGCTTCTGCCTGAACCGAAAGTAAAACCACAGTCAGCAGCAGTAGTGCCCGGGCAGATGTACTAGTTCGCTGGAAGAGAAATGGCATAGTCTTCATATTAATATCTCAATTCGCGCCTGGAGAATAATTGGAGTAAAGGTTTCACATAGTCCTGGTCAGTCCGGATCGAAGCTGAATCAACCCCGCAGCGGGTAAAAATTCCTTCTACATTCTTTGCATGGTTATCCCACCATTCCTTGTAGTTTCTCCTTACCCGGTTTTCGGATGCGTCAATCCACATTCGTTCGTTCGTTTCTTTCTCATATACTTCCATAATGCCAACCGGCGGAAGTTCGGTTTCGCGGGTATCGAAAATTCTCAGCGCAACAATATCGTGTTTCCCGGAGGCTATTTGGAGGGCTTTCTCAAAGGGAGCGTCGATAAAATCGGAAATAATAAAAGCTGTGCAGCGTTTTTTGATAGCATTTGTGAGAAAACGCAGTGCTTCCGAAAGATCCGTTTTCTGACTTTCCGGCTTAAAGTCTACCAGTTCGCGGATAATTCGCAGTATGTGCGAAGTTCCTTTTTTTGGAGGAATGAATTTCTCAACCTTGTCGCTGAAAAAAATCACGCCCACCTTATCATTGTTGTGGATGGCAGAAAAAGCAAGTACAGCTGCAATTTCTGTCATCTGGTCTTCTTTGAATTGTTTCCTTGTACCAAATTCATTCGATCCGCTCACGTCAATGAGCAACATGACAGTTAGTTCGCGTTCCTCTTCAAAAATTTTGACATATGGATGATTAAAGCGGGCTGTAACGTTCCAGTCGATACTGCGGATTTCGTCACCAAACTGGTATTCGCGAACTTCACTGAAAGCCATACCCCTTCCTTTAAAAGCAGAGTGATAATGACCCGAAAAGATCTGATGTGACAATCCCCGGGTCTTTATCTCAATCTTCCTTACTTTTTTAAGGATTTCTGATGTCTCCACGCTTTAAGGCAGTTTACTTGGTTGTATTCTGTTTTTGATTCTTTATTGGCAGGTACGAAACCATACATCAGCTGTATATCAAATTTCTTCTCTACAAAACCGGAATTTATTTTTTGGTTCCTGGTTGTCAGCCTGAAATCTCAATCTTAACTTGTTGCCTGATAACCAATAACCATTAACTCTCAACTCAAGGTTACTTCTATGGAACAACCACAGAATTCAGGATTTCATTGATAATATCTTCGCTGGTGATATTTTCGGCTTCAGCTTCATAGGTAAGACCTATACGGTGGCGGAGCACATCATGGGCCACAGCTCTCACATCCTCAGGTATAACGTATCCCCTGCGTTTGATAAAGGCAAATGCCTTTGATGCCATTGCAAGATATATACTTGCCCTGGGTGATGCCCCATAACGGATCAGGTTTTGAAATTTCTTAAGATTATAATCGGCAGGGTAACGGGAAGCAAATACAATGTCGGTAATATAATTCTCGATTTTTTCATCCAGGTATACCTGCTTCACAACTTCACGGGCTTTCAGAATGTCAGCAGGTTTAAGGATAGTGCGAGTTGCAAATGTTTCACTGCTGATATTCTGCCTGAGTATCAGTTTCTCTTCCTGCTTTTGCGGGTAACCTATAATCACTTTAAGCATAAAGCGGTCAACCTGGGCTTCGGGCAGGGGATATGTACCTTCCTGCTCAATGGGATTTTGTGTAGCCATTACAAGGAATGGTTCCGGAAGCATGTATGTATGATCCCCAATGGTAACCTGGCGTTCCTGCATGGCTTCCAGTAAAGCACTTTGTACCTTGGCCGGTGAACGGTTAATTTCATCCGCCAATACAAAATTGGCGAAAACCGGGCCTTTACGGACTGTGAAATCTTCATTCTTCTGGCTGTAAATCATGGTTCCAAGCAAATCGGCCGGCAGAAGATCGGGTGTAAATTGTATCCTGCTGAACTTGAGATCAATCGTATTGGCAAGCGATTTTATAGCAAGTGTTTTTGCCAGCCCCGGAACTCCTTCCAGAAGTATATGGCCATTTGACAGCAAACCAATAATGAGCCTTTCAATCATGTGTTTTTGCCCTACAATCACACGATGCATTTCCATGGTGAGCATATCAACAAATGCACTTTCCTGCTGGATTTTCTCGTTCAGTTCCTTGATATTTGTTTCTAACATAAAGCAAAAAATTTAGTTGCGCAAAATTATAACAGGCAATGAAACGGATGCCGCATTGCTTGTTAAAAATTGTTAAAGGCTTAGTTAAAACCTGTTAATTCCCTAAGGATTGAAAGGGATTACACTCTAAAATGCCCGTTAATAAGTTAATTGATTTTGAGCTTTTTACGGATATCATTTGGCAGCGCATCCTTGTGAATCATTATAGCTATCGTGTTCAATTTTACATACGCCACTGACAAGCATAAATAACCGCCTATTTCATTGCTTTCGGACGACCAGGAATTTTTTGTTGTATAATATCGCTTGCCGTTTTGGTCGTTGTCATAGCCGGTAATGTGCATTAGGTGGTCGTCGGTGGAGGAATAATTATCAAATGCTGCCTGGCGCATTTCCTGGGTAATATTTTTCTCAGGAACTACTTTGTCAAAACTATAGAACTGATGCCCTCGCTCTACATCAGTCAGTTTCTCCCAGCGGTTTCGATCGGTACCGGTCGCGTCGGTAAGGCTTACATCAGGAACAATGGCCATACCGTTTTTGTGCGAAAAGCCCTTATCGCTTACATCCCCGTCCCAGGCAACAGTGAAGCCATTCTCCAGCGAATTATTTATAACATGCATAAATTCATCAAGAGGTAGGTTGTAATACTCACCCATGGCCCAGTTATCAGGTATTTCTAGAATAAATTTACTGTAAAAGGGGTGGTGTAAATAGGAGGTGATTTCTATATAGTCATTCGCATTGATAGAGTTTATATCGCGGAATTCGGACGGTGAAACCGGTTGGCCTTTCCAGGACATATTTTCAGGAAGTTTTCCAAGGTAAACATCAAGTACGGCATTGAAGGCTGTCCTCCACCCAGGGGAAAGCTTACCTGCCGGGTTTTTTACCAGGACATCCAACATAGCTTTGAGCATGGCTTCCAGTTCCGAATGGTCAGGTTTTATCTGCCCGTTGGCCAGGCCCGTATAATCAGTATTGTTTACCATCCCGTATTCGTGCACTACATTGAGCACATCATGAGCCTGTCCTCCTTCGCCGAAATTACCTGTTCCATGAAAGCGGATGTAATGGTCCGCTTTCTCTTCATAGCATTTCCTCACAAAATACATTTCCGAAAGGTCAAGGGTGTCTTTCGTAAGCCGGAGTATTTCTGATTCAAGAAATGAGGTGGTGGCGAAACTCCAGCAGGTTCCCGATGCTGACTGGTCTTTCACCGAGGTTGCTGCCAACTCCCTGATCCTTGTAAAAGTATATTTCCCGCTCTTTATGGTGTCGGTATCCTGAGCGGGCAGATTAGGATGAACAAGTAAGAGGAAAACCAGGGATGATAATACAGCGATAGTGGTTGACCGGTTCATAGTGCGATGGATTTGAAAGTTGCCCCTAAAGTAGTAAAGTACGGAATAAACTGCAAAGCTCACAAAAGCAAAAGCCTCCCTATGAGGAGGCAATTGCGGAAAAAAACGAAATGTATTGAAACAACTAACAACTAGTTATTCTGAATTGCTTCGTATGAGTTGGTTAACAGCGCCTTGATATAGGCAGGATTGTGAACACCTTCACTCTTATCATATTCGCACATTTTATAGTTGAGAAGTGCAGCAAGCTGGGTTGGGGTTACCTTTTTGTTAGCAACAGCCAATAATGTAACAGGGTCAAGAATGCCAAGAGCTACGAGTTTTCCCTCCAATTGAGAAATAAGTCCTGAAACTTCAGTCTGGCAACTTGTAAGAAGCGTAGCAGCAGCGGCAGCAGTATGACAAGGAGCACAGCCATTGTAATTAACTGTTTCTGTACCTTCCACATCACCGGCTACATACATAGCATGTCCGCCAACTTCACCTGCACCAAGTGGATTGGCCATATGACAGTTGATACAGGTGTTTGAAATTGAAGAGTGTGAGCCATTGGCATAAGGCATGGAACCAGGAATTTCAACAGCGCTTGAAACACCAACGCCGGCGACCATATTTCCCATAACGCCGTAATGAGGACCATAACGGTTGCTGGTGATCTTCACTGAATCAGTGCTGGTAAGGTTCGGATAAGGAGCTACTACGCGGGCCTGGTGGCAATTGATACACAGGTTGGCATTACCCATGGCAGGGAATGTGACGTGTGTTGAGTCCATGCGTGACCTCACGTTTGCTGTTGTGCGCAGCATAAAGTCAGCGCTCGTGTAGGTTTCATGAATTTTGTGGCAGGTACGGCAACCCACCTTAGCAGGTTCAGTATAAGCTACGTCGTTAAAGAAACCTGTCTGTAACATTCCTTTGAAGCCCTGGCTGCTATGGCAAGGGGAGCAGGTATTCCTGGTGCCCTCAAGTGAAGTTGAACCAGTGAAATGCTTCGAATGGGAATACTGCATGATTTTAGCGGAAAGATCGTCGCTCATATCATGG
>JANXXZ010000015.1 GCA_025350385.1 Bacteroidales bacterium | reverse complement strand
ATAACGAATAACGAATAACGAATAACGAATAACGAATAACGAATAACGAATAACGAATAACGAATAACGAATAACGAATCAATACAACCATGCAGGAATTCAGGTACCGGCAACCGCAAAAAATTCATGAGAATCTCATTTATGGAATTCATCCGGTTATGGAAGCGCTGGAGGCAGGAAAGGAAATAGAAAGGATCATGATACAGCGTGATGTTAAAAGTGGCCCTTTACGCGATATCCTGGCCCTGGCTGATGAACAGCAAGTGCCTGTACAGAAGGTGCCTGTTGATAAACTAGATGGATTAACAAGGGGAACACACCAGGGGGTAGTAGCTTTTGTCTCACTGATTGATTACCAGCCGATCGAAAACGTTTTAATGAACGCATTTGAAAAAGGAGACATTCCGCTTTTTATTATCCTTGACCGCATAACCGATGTCAGGAACCTGGGAGCCATTGCACGCTCATCAGAATGTGCCGGGGTAAATGCACTTGTGGTGCCTTCACGCGGAAGTGCACAGGTGAACGCCGATGCATTGAAAACCTCTGCCGGAGCACTCAATAACCTGCCGGTTCATCGCAGCCCGAACCTCAAGGATACACTTCGGTATCTGAAAGATTCAGGCCTCAGGATTGTGGCAGTTACCGAGCATGGAAGCGATATTTATTATAATACCGATCTTACCGGACCGCTTGTCCTGATCCTGGGTTCAGAAGAGGATGGCATTTCGCCTGAATATATAAAATTTGCAGATATACGCATCAAAATTCCACTTCTTGGTTCAACCGGATCGCTGAATGTATCGGTAGCTGCAGGTATTGTATTGTTTGAAACCAGGAGACAAAGGGAGATAGCTGCACAAGCTTCGGCTGTTTAAAAGTTTACTATCCTACAGTTATTGAGATTATTTTATCCTGACCATCCAAGTGAGCCAAATTCAACTCAATGTGACAAAACCGTTTACTAAATTTCAGCCAGGACAGGTCTGGCTGCTGGCTATCCTTGTGATTGCAGCAGTTTTACGGTTTTATCATTTCAGCACTTTTTCTTTCTCAAATGATGAGCTGAGTGCAATCAACCGCCTGCAATTTAATACTTTCAGCGAACTTGTTAAGGGTGGTTTCTATGTGGACGGTCACCCTGGAGGGATACAGGTGTTTTTATGGTACTGGTCTAAATGGTTTGGCATTTCGGAAGCCAGTTTAAGGTTCCCGTTCGTTGTTTTAGGGATTCTGGCTGTTATGTTTTCTTACCTTGTGGCGAAACGGATGTTTGGTAAAGTAGCCGGGTTGTTTACAGCTGCCTCCCTCGCTTTTCTGCAGTTTCCCCTTTTATTCAGCCAGATTGCCCGACCTTACAGTTCCGGGATTTTCTTTTGCCTCTTGATGGTTTACTTCTGGCTGAATGCGGTTTTTGGTCGTACCGAAGCTGTCAACAAAACCAAATTTGGAGATTTTATCGGGTACAGTATTGCTACTGCCTTGTGCATGTACAATCATTACTTCAGTTTTCTTTTTGCCGTTATTGTGGGTGTGTCAGGCTTATTCCTGATTAACAGAAAACAGCTTGTTCCATATTTACTCGCCGGCATCGCAGCCTGCCTTCTTTTTGTTCCCCATATTTATATCACACTTAACCATCTTTCGTACAAAGGGGTCGGTTTATGGTTAGGCAAGCCGACATTGTTATGGCCTTTTCAGCATATTTATTATATCCTTAATGACTCACTTCTTACCGTAATTCTTTTTGTGGTAGTATCGGTATTCCTTAGCTGGAAAGGAAAGAATTTTCGGAATAAGCCCGTTTTCTTCTGGCTGGCGCTCGCCTGGTTCCTGCTGCCGATGATAACCGGATTTGTATATTCCATTTTTGTTAACCCGGTTTTGCAAAACTCAGCCCTGCTGTTTTCATTTCCATTTCTCATTATGCTGCTGTTTATTTCTGCCGGAAATGAATTCGGGAAGATACAGCAACTTTTGCTGGGTATATTCCTGGCCGGAGGTCTGACGGGCACGATCTTTTTCAATCAATATTATAAAACACAGCACTTCGGTGAATTTAAGGGAATAGCTGCAATTACGGAAAAATGGAACAAGGAATATGGAGCAGACAGTATTACCAGGGTTGTGGTGGCCAACAGCCCCTATTATATCGATTACTATCTGCAAAAGGCAGGATATTCAACCCGGTTCGAAATGTACGATATCCGGAACGTTAAGGATCTTGAAAAATTGG
>JANXXZ010000004.1 GCA_025350385.1 Bacteroidales bacterium | reverse complement strand
CTAATATCCGCCGTTTGAACTGTGATTCTCAACTACCGGATAGGTGACGAACTTATCAATATCAACACCCACCAGGCTTTGAATAGTATTGATCAATGAAATTGCATTTGCACCAGCCCGGCGGGCTGCTTGTGCTGGTTCGGTAATGTCCGAAATGTTAGGTGTGAGTTTTACAATTACCGGGATTTTCGCCACTTCCATCACCCAGCGTGTAATTGTTTCAAGGACTTCGGGTTCTTGTCCCACGGCTGACCCCATTCCTCTTTCACACATTCCGTGAGGGCAGCCAAAATTCAGTTCAATTCCGTCGGCCCCTGCATTCTGAACATCAAGTACGATCTGCTGCCATTCTTTTTTGGTTTGCACCATTAAAGAAGCTATTACTGCATGATCCGGAAAATATTTCTTAACCTCTTCCATTTCACGAAGGTTATCGCACAAACGACGGTCGGTTATGAGTTCGATATTATTAAAACCTACTACCCTGCTCCCGCGATGGTTGATAGCGCCATACCGGCTTGATACATTTACAACCGGAACTCCAAGCGTTTTCCATACCGCACCACCCCAGCCCTGGTCAAAAGCCTTCATGATTTGATACCCGGAATTGGTGGGTGGCCCCGAAGCCAACCAAAATGGATTTGGTGATTTGATTCCTGCAAAGTTTATATGAAGATCAGCCATAGCAAGCTCCTGATTAATACTGTTCAGTTTAATTTTGACAAATAAGCATGAATGCCATCAGCTGCCATTTTCCCTTCAGCAGCCGCGTTTACTACTTCTGCCCCGCCATTTACAGCATCGCCCCCGGCAAAATACCTGGGATTTGTAGTCTGGCCGGTCGCCGGATCAATTATTATCTTTCCGGTTTCATTAACAGTTAACCCTGGAATATTTTCAAGCATCCTGGTTTGTTTCAACTGGCCTGTTGCTTTTATTACCAGGTCGCAATCAATAACAAATTCACTGCCGGGAATAGTTATAAGTTTTCCATTTACAGTATCGGTTCTGATAAACCGGACTCCTTCAACGGCAGATAAACCAACAATTTCGACAGGCGCAGCGTTAAACATTCCAACTACGCCGGCAACTTTAGCTTGATCGTATTCAAAATAATATGCTTTCATTTCCTTTTCGGACCTGCGGTATACTAAAATAACCTTTTCGGCGCCTAATCTTGCACACTCTGAAGCGGCGTCTATTGCCGTGTTACCTCCTCCGAGCACGATTACTTTTTTGGCAACCGGTTGTTCAATTGGTTTTGTCTTGATTTGTTCAATAAATTCGGTCGCACCAATACAATTAGTCTTATCTTCTCCTTCTATTTTAATTTTTGCGGAACTTCCCAGACCAATACCAAGAAAAACTGCAGCATAGTTTTTTTCAAGATTTTTTATATCTTCTTGGTTTTCAATCCGTTTGTTATAATAAACAGTGAAACCAACTTGTTCTCTCAGGAATTCCACTTCCATCAATGCTTCCAGGTTGGTGATCTTATAAGGAGCGACGCCGTGCAAGGCCAGTCCTGACGGATTATTCCTTGCCTCGTAGATATCAACCGTATATCCGGCAGTTCTTAACTGGCAGGCACAGGAGATTCCTGCCGGTCCTGCTCCGATTACTGCTACTGATTTCCCGTTAAATCCGGGAATTTTAAAGAATTTTTTCTTAGCTAATATCGCAGTATTTGTTGCAAAATTTTGCAATCTTCCGATATCAAGCGACTTAATATTCATTTTAGTATACACGCAAGCCCCTTCGCAAAGCACCTCGGTAGGGCATACTTTACCGCATGTATTTCCCAGGTAATTGGACAGGTAAATGGTTTTTGCGGCACCTGTTAAATTTCCGTTATTTATCTGCCGAATAAATAAAGGAACATCAATAGAAGCGGGGCAAGCAAGCGTACAGGGTGCATTATAGCAGAACAAACAGCGCGAACTCTCGTAATATGCCTCCGTATTAGTCATCAGCGGTTTTATCGGCGCAAAAATCTGTTCAATTTCCCTGATTGTTTTGGGGTCTTTATCTTTAGCCATGATTAATTTCGATTTGCAGGGGAAAGTAGGAAATGGACAATTGACAATTGATAATGGACAATTACAATGGTATCATTATATTGAATTAATTGTCAACTGTCAATTATTTTTACTCGTTTTTATGATTGCGGTTAATAGTTTTAGAATCTCTTTTAAATCCTTATTCAATGAATTAAATTGAGTTTCATCAATATAATTCGCTTTGAACAACAATTCCATCCAGTACTCACTTTCATTTGCTTCTTTTAACGCAATTGATGTTTTATGGATAAAATCTGCTTTACTTTCTGCTTGCTCAGCCTCTCTTACATTTGCACCAATGGATGTACCTGAGCGTAAAAATTGTTTACTCACAACGAATTCTTTCTTATCGTTTATTAAAAACTGGCACAATAACACTACCCTTAATGCAAAATCAAATGACTTACTCTTTATAATATTTTCCTTCATACTGAGCCTTAATTAATTGTCAACTGTCAATTGTTAACAGTCAACTGTCAATTAAAATTCCGAGGTTCTTTTGTATGTTTCAGGTCGCCTGTCGCGGAAAAACTGCCAGACTGAGCGAACTTCGCTGATCATATCCAGGTCAAATTCGGCTACTAAAAGTTCGTCTTTATCTTCAGAGGCCTGTGAAAATATTTGTCCGCGGGGATCAACAAAATACGATGAGCCATAAAACATTCCAATATTCCAGGGCTTTTCAATTCCAACCCTGTTGATACAACCCATAAAATAGCCATTTGCTGCTGCATGAGCGGGTTGTTCCAGTTTCCAGAGATATTGTGAAAGCCCGGCAACCGTTGCGGATGGATTGTACACGATTTCAGCTCCATTCAGGCCTAATTCCCTTGCACCTTCCGGGAAATGCCGGTCGTAACAGATATAGACGCCAACTTTTGCATATTTTGTCTGAAATACAGGATATCCTAAATTGCCGGGTTTAAAAAAGTATTTCTCATAGAATCCGGGCGCAACCTGTGGTATATGGTTCTTCCGGTATTTGCCCAGGATTGTTCCATCAGCATCAATTACCGCTGCGGTGTTATACAATACTCCGGGCATTTCCTTTTCATAAACAGGAACAATAATTACCATGTTGTATTTCCTGGCATATTCCTGCATTAATTCCGTTGTTTTCCCTGGAATGGGTTCCGCTGCCTGGTACCATTCATTATTCTGGCCCGGGCAAAAGTATGGGCCATTGAAAATTTCCTGCAGGCACAGAATTTGCACTCCTTGTCGGCCCGCATTTTCAATGAATGGAATATGTTTTTGGATCATTGCTTCTTTAATATCAGCAATGCTGCCTTCGCCTTCCGATTTCGGAACGGACATCTGAATCAACCCGGATTTAACTTTTCGTGCCATACTATGGTTCTTAAAACTAATTATTAATGGGAATTGGTTATGTAACTGTCGGATCCCCCGAAGAAGGTAATTTTATAAAAACTTGTTTACAGAACATCAGCCATTTTGGACCTCCTGACAAATTTTCCAAAACCCTTTTCAACTTTCACTTTTCCGTTGTCAATTGCAATTTTTCCACGCAAAATAACGGTTTCTGCCTTTCCTGTAATCTCCAGCCCTTCGTAAGCGGAATAATCGCAATGGTGATGATGAGTAGATGCAGATACTACATGTTTTTTTGTTGTATCAAACAGCACAATGTCAGCATCACTGCCAACGGCTATTGTTCCTTTTTTAGGAAACATACCGAATATTTTAGCCGATGAGGTAGAAGTTATATCTACCATTTTATTCAGGCTTATTTTGCCTTTATTTACACCTTCCGAAAAAATCAATTCCATCCTGTGTTCAATGCCTGGTGCCCCGTTCGGAATTTTTGTAAAATCATTTTCACCGTTTCGTTTATCGTCCCACATAAAAGGGCAATGATCGGTAGCAAGTGTTTGCACGATTCCCTGGTTGATGGCCGACCACAGCGCCAACTGGTCTTTTTTCTCCCGGATAGGCGGACTCATTACCCATTTTGCACTCTCAAAACCGCGTTCATAAACAGAAGCATCAAGAACCAGGTATTGAATACAGGTTTCTACAAA
>JANXXZ010000002.1 GCA_025350385.1 Bacteroidales bacterium | reverse complement strand
CGCTGATGGCGCTCTATTCCTTTGCTCCTTTCAACATGCCCAATGCATTTACTCCTAACGGGGATGGTAAGAATGACTATTTCCGGCCGGTGACCCTTCCCGAGAAGGTGAAATCTTTCACCATGTACATTTTTAACCGCTGGGGACAACAGGTATTTGCCACAAAAGACCTGGGAACAGGCTGGGACGGGACATTTGAAGGAAAACCGGCGCCTCTGGGTGTCTATACCTATATCATCAGCTACAGCAATACAGCGGGGGAAAAGAGGAAGAAAACAGGGTTGGTGACGTTGGTGAGGTAATTTGCGATTTCGAAGTTCCGGCTTAGGTTCGAACGCCGAAGGAAGAATAATGAATATTGAAGTGGTTTTACGCGCGATGTTAAACCACAGTCATCTACAGCTTTTATAATCAGCAATATCAATCCCCCTGATTGAAAAATCAGGATGGAATTATTAATTTTTCAATAATTTTTAAATCATCATTAAATCAAAATTCAGACATATTTACCAAATATTCCGATTCTTTTATATCTTGCGTACTCTTTCCCGGGAAAACAGGCTTTTTGAACCGAACCCTTGCCCTTGGTTTATAAAGTTCTCATTTCGGATATTACCACGCTGGTTATTTCCTGCGGGCTGAATCCGCGGATTTCCTGGAGGAACGGCACTATTTAATGACTGGTAATCTATGTCAGAATCAAAACTTGGGAAACCATCTCTCTACTACTCCTTTCTTTTTTGGTCAGTATACCTTTTTTACAGGCTTTATTACCGGAGTCTCGTGGTGGTTGGAAGAGCAAATGTTCCCGCCAATAAACCCGTTATTTTTGCTTCGAACCACCAGAACGCCCTGATGGATGCTCTTACAATACTATTTGCCAACAGGGGTAGAGTGGTTTATATGACAAGAGCCGACTTGTTCAAAAAGAAATGGCTGAATTTGCTTCTCCGTTCATTCCGGATGTTGCCCGTCTTCAGGATAAGGGATGGAATCAGCAGCATGGGGCAGAATGACCAGACGTTTACTGAAGCCACCGATATTCTCAGGCAAGGTACTCCTATTGGAATATTCCCCGAAGGTAACCACGCCGGTTTTAAAAGGCTTAGGCCACTCAAGAAAGGCATTTGCCGGATTGCATTCATGGCCGAGGAAAGTGCGGGGTACAATCTTGATCTTCATATTGTACCTGCAGGGATTGACTACAGTAATTATTCGGGGCCCGGAACCCGGGTCATGGTAAGATACGGGGCTCCGATCCGTATTGCCGATTTCATTCCCCAATACAAAGAAAACCCGCAGAGAGCCCTTGGGGAATTGCGCGATGTGCTTTCAGATGCATTAAAACCTTTGATAATTAATATTACCAGTGAGGAGAATTACGATGCGTATATACATATTTGCGAGCTATATGGACCCCATGTCTTAGCCGCACGCAACCTCAAAGTTAACCATCAGAACAGGTTTGAGGTTGAACAGGAGATCATCGCCGGACTTGATAAAAACATAGCGGCAGGTTCTGCATTCGGACCAATCGTAAGCACAATTGCTGAATACCGGATTCAGCTTAAGAAGCATCGTTTAGATGACAGGCTATTGAGAAAAGAAAAAACCAGTCTACCGGCTACGCTGGTTGATGCTTTTATTTCACTGATTTTTCTACCCATATTCCTGTACGGTTTGGGCCTTAATTACTTACCGTACAAATTGCCGGAGCGGTTTACACGGAAAATAGAAGATCAGGTATTTCACGAATCCATCCATTTCGGTATCCGGATGGTGCTGTTTCCTATTTACCACCTGGCTCTGCTTTTTATTTTCAGCCTGTTTTTCAAGGGATTACTGATACGATTCCTGTTTGTTCTCAGCCTTCCCCTGTCGGGTATGTTTACTTTTTACTATTACAAACACCTTCTGTGGCTTCAGGCCAAATTCCGCTTTCTTCGCTTTAAAAAAACCGATCATACTGTTTTCCAGAACCTGCAAGCTAAACGAATGCAATTAATCAACCAGATTTCTAATTTCCTGAATGTATCCTAAAACAGAACCTCATGAAGAAATCCATCCTCTTTTTCGTTTTTGTACTGGTGTTTTCTCAAGCTTTCGCGCAGCAGGAACCTGCTAAAAACGCGAAAAAGGGACTCAACCTCGGGCTTTTACCGACTATTTCATTCG
>JANXXZ010000514.1 GCA_025350385.1 Bacteroidales bacterium | reverse complement strand
AAATCAAAATTTTGCTTTAAAATGTAATTTGCCTGAAAGGTATGAACAACAATTCTGCACTATATGTTGACAAACAATATAATGACACAAGAAATATATGGCATCAGTAAAAGCTAACAAAGAAACAGGAACCATACCCGCTATGTTCAGTAAGGAGGACATCCTGAATGATTACCGGATTGCATTCGAAAGCCGCCAGGCAAGCATTGCCGGAAGGCGTGAGGTCCTTACCGGCAAAGGTAAATTCGGGATTTTTGGTGACGGCAAAGAAGTGGCCCAGCTTGCAATGACTAAAGTTTTCAGGGAGGGTGATTGGCGATCAGGTTATTACCGTGACCAGACCTTTATGCTTGCAACTGGAATGATGCGATTGGAAGAGATATTTTCCCAGATTTACGGTGATACCGACACGAAAGTCAATCCTATGAATGGCGGCCGACTGATGAATAATCACTTTGCCACCCGCAGCCTTGATGCAAAAGGTCAATGGAAAGACCTGATGAAACAAAAGAATTCTTCTGCCGACATCTCCCCTACTGCCGGCCAGATGCCACGACTGCTGGGACTTGCCTTTGCATCACAACTTTTCAGGAGCAACAAGGAGTTGGAATCGATGACAACCTTTTCGGATCATGGCAATGAGGTAGCTTTCGGGACCATTGGTGATGCAAGCACATCCGAAGGTCATTTCTGGGAAACCATAAATGCTGCCGGGGTTCTGCAGGTTCCTATGGCTATTTCTGTCTGGGATGATGGTTATGGGATATCCGTCTCTAAAAATCTGCAAACCACCAAACAAAGTATCTCTGAAGCGCTGAAAGGCTTTGAACGGGATGAAAACGGAAACGGATATCTTATTTATACTGCTAAAGGCTGGGACTACCCTGCTCTCTGCGAAATGTATACTCAAGGAATAGAAGTATGCCGGCGCGAACATGTACCGGTACTTTTTCATATTACGGAAATGACCCAGCCGCAGGGACACAGCACCTCGGGTTCCCATGAAAGGTATAAATCAGCCGATCGACTAGAATGGGAAAAACAATTCGATTGTATCAGTAAAATGCGTGAATGGATTGATAAAGAGGGATTTGCAACCGAAGAAGAATTAAAAGGAATTGAGATTGAGGCCCTAGTCAATGTAAAGGAAGCGCGGAAGCATGCCTGGAAAAATTACAGCACGCCCTTACTCAAAATGAGGGAAGATTTCCTGAAACTGGCTGATATAACCACCTGCAACTGTGCCAAGACAGCTAAAATAAATGCCATCAAACAGGATTTGCGGCAGGTGGCAGAACCTATCCGGAAAGATGTGATGTCGTCGGCCAAGAAAATTCTAAGGTTGATTTGCAATTCATGCAGCAATCCCGAAAACTCGCTCAAGATCAATGTAACCGGCTGGCTTGAAAAAGAAATGGCTGTGAGCCGGGAACACTTCAATACACTGCTCTATAGTGGTTCGTCAGAATCAGCTTCCAAAGTAAACGAGGTAAAACCAGTTTATACGCCTGATTCACAAATGGTTCCGGGTCGTGAAATCCTTCGCGATAACTGGGATTACATCCTTTCGCACGATAAAAGGGTATGTATTTTCGGTGAAGATGTGGGTAAGATCGGTGGAGTGAACCAGACTTACGAAGGTTTGCAGGCAACCTATGGTGAGAACCGCATTTTCGATACCGGTATCCGGGAGTCAACTATCATCGGACAGGGAATAGGCCTGGCCATGAGGGGATTACGCCCTATTGCTGAGATCCAATACTTCGATTACCTGCTTTATGGGTTACAGGTCATCAGCGATGACCTTGCTACGCTTCAATACAGGACCCGTGGCGGGCAAAAAGCGCCTCTCATCATAACCACCCGTGGTCACCGCCTGGAGGGCATCTGGCATTCAGGTTCGCCTTTGAGCATGGTAATCAATTCCATTCGGGGTGTATATGTGCTTGTTCCACGCGACATGACACGGGCAGCAGGTTTTTACAATACCATGCTGCAATCGGATGAGCCTGCTCTTATTATTGAACCTTTGAACGGATACAGGCTTCGGGAAAGAAGGCCGGAGAACATCGGGGAATTCCGGGTTCCAATTGGTATTCCTGAGATTATTGAAGAAGGGAACGATGTAACCCTGGTAACATACGGATCATGTGTGCGTGTGGCCCAGGATGCAGTTTCGCAGTTACGCGATTTTAATATTTCAGTCGAACTGATCGATGTTCAATCACTGGAACCTTTTGATATTCATCATCTTATTTCCAAATCACTTCAAAAGACGAACAAAATAGTATTCTTCGATGAAGATGTTCCGGGAGGTGCAACTGCCTATATGATGCAGAAAGTGCTGGAAGAACAAAAATGTTTCTATGCGCTTGATGCCGAGCCGGTAACCGTTACAGCCCAGGCCCACCGGGCGGCGTATGGGACGGATGGGGATTATTTTTCCAACCCCAATGCCGAGGATGTATTTGATGCGATATATAACCTGATGCATGAGGTAAACCCGGGGAAATACCCCAAGATATTCTGATAGATAATAAAACTATACGATAGTTTAAAGCCCATAAACAGTCGATCCAGGACCCAATTTCTATTAATCAGATAATAACCCGAAGATGAAATCTTTTCAATCCACATTTAAGTTAATAATCTTTTTAACCCTTTTTTCCGGGATCGATCATTTTGCCTTTTCGCAATCCAATATCGAAGAAGACGATAGCATGAAGCAATATTTCATGGTTTTCCTTTCAAAGGGACCGGATCGGTCACAGGATAGCATTACAGCAGCAAAGATACAGGAAGGGCATCTGAACAATATTTCGAGACTGATGGAAGAAAAGAAAATGATATTGGCCGGACCTTTCCTGGATGAAGGAAATGTGGTCGGCATCTTCATTTTTGATGTACCTACCATAGAAGAAGCTACAGCACTTGCAAATACTGACCCAGCTGTAAAAGCTGGCAGACTAAAAGCAACGATCCGCCCATGGTACGGACCGGGAAATATCTTAATACAGAAAGCAGTAAAGAAATAGGGACTCCAAATTACCGCTTACCAGGTTTATTTACTTTTTCCCACCAATCAGGTCCAGTACCCCATTGATGAATGTTAAGGGATGAATCGGGTTTCCGGGGACATACAGATCAATCCTGTATTTATCAAGGAATCGCCGGTCAAGAGCGGGACTTCCGGCAAAAATCCCTCCGCTGATTGCATCCACACCGGCCAGGATAATAATCTTGGGTTCGGGAGTAGCATCATAACAAATTTGCAGCGGTTCCGCCATGTTAGCGGTTATTGGCCCGGATATTACAATACCGTCGGCATGACGGGGAGAAGCTACAAATTCGATCCCGAAACGACCCATGTCGAAATTTACATTGCTACAGGCATTTAGTTCCATTTCGCAACTGTTGTCGCCACCTGCCGAAACCTGTCTCAGTTTAAGGGAACTGCCAAAGCAGGAATGAATCTCCTTGCTGATTAAGTCAGCATCAAGTTTCATCGGGGCATCAATACCTTCGCTGATGATAAGGGAATCGCGATGATTGGTCGAAATCTTGCAATCTGTTGTAAACCTGATTTTATCCGGAAAAGCAAAAGTACATTCTGCGCAAAAAGTGCATTT
>JANXXZ010000479.1 GCA_025350385.1 Bacteroidales bacterium | reverse complement strand
TCTCTGGAACAGAGCAACTATAAGATTTCCCAGATTTGAAGGAAGGGCAACGATATCTCCCAGAATCATTGAGGTAATCAGGATGAATTTCCAAAGGAAAAGCGGAATTAAGATACCGGAAAAATAAATCCGCAGAAATGCAGTCCAGCCCTGAACAGGCCATAGGATGGAAGAAACCATAAACAAGCCGAAAATGGATACAGGCGTCCAGTAACAAGTGTTCAATAGAATTCTGGCCCGTTGCTTTTTAACAGCCGTGTATTTTTTAAATGCAATCCAATACCCAGTATCGATCAGCAGGAACAGCCCGAAACCAATGAGACGGCTTGCATATTTGGGAAATTGATTGCCGCCCGCAATAACCAGAATCGTTATTGCCATCAGTATCAGGATGTATAAAATGGTTTTCTTCATGATGTTGCTATGTTCGGTAGGTTATGAGTTATTTGTTATATGTGGTGGGCTATATGTGTTGTATTATCAGGAATGATTTGTTATGGTGAGGCTAGATCATAAAACTATTTCTTCAGGTTCCGCCTCTAAGATTTACTTAATTCCGACTACAACAAAAGTAACGAACATAATTCAATGTCAGGAATCCGGTGGAATTCACAAAATAAATATTTAAAACCGAAAGAATAAGTAAAAACAAGAATCTGACATTTTAACCTAGCAATATTAGATTAGTGTGTATATTTGGTTTTTATGAATAGTTGAAATAGCCATGATTGTTAAAACATCAACCGAACTTGATAATAAAATCAATCATGGCGTATTCCATGTGATCTTTAAAAATCAAATTATTAACACATGAACAGTATTTCAGCTCATGGATATTGAATCACGAAAGCAACAAAGTGAAACCCGGCAGACCCGTATCATCTTTCCTGCCGATCTTAACGATCATGCCACCTTATTTGGAGGTAATGTCATGAAATGGATGGATGAAGTAGCCTATATCACTGCAATCCGTTTCTGCAGGCAGGATATGGTTACTGTGTCGGCTGATAAAATTTGCTTCAATCAACCCCTGCCTGTCGGGACTATTGCTGAGATAGTAGGGAAAGTAACAGAAGTAGGTAATGTTAGAATTAAGGTAAACATAAGTGTCTATATAGAACAATCCGATTCTTACGTAAAGCAAAAAGTGATTGAAGGAGAGTTTTGTTTTGCCGCAATCAATAAGGAACATAAGCTCATCAGGCTGTCAATTCCTGTGAAGTAATACCGGCATCCCGATAATAATTATAGTTCTTTTTAAATAAAAACCTCCTTATTCAGTCGCAGTATAGCTGTTCCACAATAAGGAGATTTTTATTATAGCCCGGTTTAATATCTTCAGCTATTGGCTTTTACATAATTAACAAGGCCTTTGGCTTTAAAAATGCCAACCAGTTTCTCGGGTAACGGCGAAAAACCATATTCTTTTCCTGTTATGGTCACCTTTCCGTTTTCGAAATCAATATCAACCACATCACCTTGTTTATAGGCATCAACTGCTTCGGGAAGTAAAATGATAGGCAGACCCTGGTTCACCGACGAGCGGTAGAAAATCCGGTTGACACTTTTACAGATCACTGCTTTGATGCCTGCAAAAGCAAGACCAACCGAAGGATGCTCGCGCGAGGAACCACAACCGAAATTTGCACCGGCAACAATAATGTCGCCCTCTTTCACCCGCTCTGCGAAACTATCGTCAAATCCCTTAAACAGGTGAGGCATGATCTTATCGGCCTCCGAACTTTTGACATTATAGGTAAGGCTTCCGGCAAACATCTGGTCAGTATTCAGGTTGTCCACATCAGCATAATTCCATGAACCAGCTTCAAAACGATCATCTCCCTGCTGGATATCAACCGTTTTACTTTGTTCAATGGTAAAAGGATAGATATCTTCCTTCCGGGAATTGCGCGGATCGGCAATTTCGCCTTTCAGCGCCGAATAGGCCACGACAGCCGGAGAAGCGAGGTAGATGGATGAGTTTTTGTTTCCCATCCTGCCTTTGAAATTGCGGTTGGCAGTTGATATAATAGTATAATTATCGGCGGGAATTCCCTGTCCTGTACCCAGACATGGTCCGCAGGAAGGTGCCAGGATACTGGCTCCTGCCTCCATGAAAATACGCATCATACCTTCTTCAACAGCCTGCAGGTATATTTCCTGGGAAGCCGGAATGATAAGGAGCTGGAATCCATCAGGAACTTTTTTGCCTTTCAGAATGGCTGCAGCCTGCCGAAGATCGTCAATCCGGCCATTGGTGCAGGTACCGATCATAGCCTGGTTTAGTTTTACACCTTTTACCGCCGAGAGCGCTTTCACATTATCCACATGATGAGGTGCTGCTACAACCGGAAAAAGCTGGTTCAGATCAATGTCAATTTCCTTTATGTACCTGGCATCCGGATCAGCCCAGGTTCCTGCAGCCTTGTTTCCAAGGAATTCACAGAGGATCTCATCAACCGGGAAAACAGCATTTTTTGCGCCCATTTCTGAGGCAAGATTAGCAATGGTCATGCGGTCGGAAATGGAAAGGCTCTTCACTCCTTCACCATGATACTCTATACTCATGTAATCGGCCCCGCTTGAACCCATCATGCCGATGATCCAAAGAGAAAGATCCTTCCCGTAAACGCCATCCGGCAGCTTGCCGGTAAGGTTGATTTTAATGGATTCAGGAACCCGGAACCAGGTTTCTCCTTGTTTCCACAAACCGGCTGTCTCGGTACGGTCGATACCGGCTGCAAAAGAATTGAATGCGCCGGCTGTACAGGTGTGGCTGTCGCTGCCAACAATGATCATATTGGGTTTGGCATATTCAGCCATAATCTGGTGACAAATACCCTTTCCCACATCATGAAATTTTTTGATCCCCTGCTCCTTGACCACATCACGGATTTTCTGGTAATCATTTGCCAGTTCCACACTTGTCGGCGGAGCATTATGATCAAGTACAATGAGCAGCTGGTCAGGGTCCTTGACTTTTTCGCCACCCATTTTTTTGAATGTGTTGGCAATACTGGCTGTATTATCGTGGGTAAGGATAATATCAGGCGTTCTGAAAACGATTGCGCCGGCTTCGGCACCCAGAATTTTTTCGGCAAAAGTTTTTCCACTCATAAAAGGAATGTATTGGTTCGTTATGATTAATTAGAGGTTTCCAGCTGAATTTTGGCATTTATGTAAGGTTGCAAATTTCCAAAAAAGCTGCAACTTTAAGGCTGTTTCAGTGTGATAAAATTTGAAAAAACAAAACCTTGTTCCAGGCGTCAGCTTCAGGAAGCAACGGAAAATGATAGGTTGCCATCATCCTCAATATTTTTTAGATCAGAACCAGAAACCTATATCAATTCCAAGGCGTGGTGTGATCCCACTGTATCCGTAATCAAAAACAGTAGAATTACTATAGTAGCTTAAGTCATTTGCATTAAATGCCTTACGGATACCTCCTCCAGTATATATATCCAGGTTAACCCTGTTAGCAAAAGAAAAAGACCAGCCAAATAATACTCCCGTACCAACTGCATCAAATGAATTTGCATTCCATTCCTGGCGGCCGGAAATACTATTATATTGGTAGTTTTTAACTTCCTCATAATTATTCATCAGGTAGGGTGCAAAATAAAGCCTGTGGCTGTTTCTGGGGTTGATAAGGGAGTAAACATAGAACTTAAGCTGCGCTTCTGCGCCGATACCCCAGGTTTGTTCGTAATCATTATCCCTGTAGTTCATTGCTGCATTGAATTGTAAACTGGTAGTAGGTGTTAAATAATGTTCGAAACTCATCTGAAAAGTACTGCGGGTGAACTGCGAAGCGG